>JAFWTK010000263.1 GCA_017518935.1 Prevotella sp. | reverse complement strand
GTCGGCATTATCGGTCAGGGCCTGCACATCGGCCATAAACACGAACATACGGTCATAGTCGCCCTGGTTCTGCAATTCGACACGACGGCGCAACGAACCGACATAGTGTCCTAAGTGGAGTTTTCCGGTGGGGCGGTCACCAGTCAATATTACTTTTCCCATTGTATTTTAAGTCTATTATTTCAAATTTGGCTGCAAAGATAGTGCAAATTGAGCGAAAAACCAAATTTATTTGAGTTTTTCCGAAATGTAGCCTATCTTCGACCTTTGAAAAAAGTCAAAGGTACAATATTTTGCAAATTATTGCAAAAAAAACTACGTTTCAATAAATAATGTGTATCTTTGCAGAAAAATTACAGATATGAAAAAGTACATTTCTTTTTTTATTGCACTGTTTATGACTTTTGGTCTTGGTGCATGTTCCAGTGATGACGAGAACATCACTGATAATGAATATGATGAATTGCCTGCGTGGCTGATACCTGAGGCTCAAAAGATGGCTGAGCAATTCAAGAACTTTGAAGGTGATCCAACCTTATTATATAGCATCAATCGCGCTACTGGCATTCACGGCGAGACAGTATATTGGATTTATAGAGTCTATGACTCCTGCATATATTGCAATCTTTACGACGGAGATGGAAATAGTGTCACCTATGTCGATGTATTCGGAAAAAGAGAAATCTTAGGCGACGAAGGTTGGAAGATTATATTCCCTAAAAAGAAATAACAATGTTTAGCAAAGAAACTTATATTCAGCGACGCGCTGAACTCAAAAGGCTCGTGGGCAATGGTGTGATTGTCCTTTTCGGCAACAACGACTCACCGATGAACTATCCTGCCAATGCGTATGCCCCCATGCGACAGGACTCCACGTTCCTCTATTACTTCGGACAGCATCGCGACGGACTCGTTGGCGTCATCGACATTGACAACGACGAAGAGTGGCTCTTCGGCGATGACATTGATGTGGAGGACATCGTATGGATGGGCTATACCCCATCGGTGGCCGACCTCGCCGCAGAGGTAGGTGTCAGCAAGACCGCCCCTATGGCGGAACTCAGTTCCGTATGTTGTCGTGCCACGACAACAAACAGAACGATCCACTATTTGCCGCCTTACCGCTTTGACACGAAGATTCAGATTATGGATCTACTCGGCATCCACCCCTCACAGCAGAAGGAGAAGGCATCACTCCCACTCATCAAGGCTGTCGTGAAGATGCGTGCCACGAAGAGTGCAGAGGAAATTGCCTATATCGAGGCAGCCTGCGATGTGGGTTACGTGATGCACACCACAGCACAACTGCTGATTAAGCCTGGTGTCACAGAACGGTTCGTGGCCGGACAGGTGGACGGCATTGCCCGTAGTCTGGCGCAGGGCAATAGTTTTGCGACCATCTTCTCGCAGCACGGTGAAATCATGCACGGCAACCCTTCTGACGCGAAATTGGAGGACGGTCGACTGGTTCTCTGCGATGCTGGTTGTGAACTGAATGACTACTGTTCCGACCACACCCGTACGATGCCCGTCAACGGTAAGTTCTCGCAGCGCCAACTGGAAATCTACAGCATCGTGGAAGAGTGTCACGACTACGTATTACAGGTGGCAAAGCCTGGGGTGAAATATCAGGATGTCCACTTCGCCGTTTGCAGACAGATGACGGAGCGCCTCAAGGAACTCGGTCTGATGAAGGGCGATACCGACGAGGCTGTCGCAGCCGGTGCCCACGCTATGTTCCTGCCTCATGGTTTAGGACACATGATGGGTATGGATGTGCACGATATGGAAGGCTTAGGCCAGATTTACGTGGGCTTCGACGAGGAGACCCGTCCGAACCTGGAGCAGTTTGGCACCAACTGTCTGCGCATGGGGCGCAAACTTGAACCAGGTTTCGTACTTACTGACGAGCCGGGCATCTACTTCATCCCCCATCTCATCGACCTCTGGCGGAAAGAAGGCCACTGCAAGGAGTTCCTCAACTTCGACAAACTGGAGGAATACAAGGACTTTGGCGGCATCCGCATCGAGGATGACCTGCTGATTACTAAGGATGGCTGCCGTTTCCTCGGTTCGAAGCGCATCCCCTACCATCCGCAGGAACTTGAAGCCTTCATGGTTAAGCCATAGGCTGTCCTAGGTTATCCTAGATAATTCAATCAAATAAAAAATAAAAGTAAAAATGAAAAGATTTCTCACATTCGCACTCATGGCTATGATAGCCTTCAGTGCATCGGCAGCCAAGAAGAAGGCTCCCGAAAAGAAAGACCAAAACAAACCCGTATTCACCACCATCAAGGCGAATCCCATTACCAGTATCAAGGACCAGAACCGTTCGGGTACCTGCTGGGACTACTCCACCCTCTCGTTCTTCGAGGCAGAGATTCTGAAAGCCACAGGCAAGAAATATACCCTCTGCGAGGCATTCGTAGCCAACAAGACCTATATGGAGCGTGCCATCCAGGTGGTTCGCTATCACGGTGACTGCCAGTTCGCTCAGGGCGGTAGTGCCGAGGACGTGCTTCACACCCTGAAGACCTGGGGTATCTGTCCCATCGACGCCATGCCCTTCCCCGGCTCGCTCTATGGTGACTCGCTGAATAATTTCAATGAGTTCTTCTCCATCTTGGAGCCTTACGTGGCAGCCGTTTCCAAGAGTTCTGCCAAAAAGATCAGCAACCAGTGGAAGGTCGGTATGCAGGGCATCCTCG
>JAFWTK010000262.1 GCA_017518935.1 Prevotella sp. | reverse complement strand
TATATATGGCCAATGCTTCATCAGCCGCTGTTTCTTTGTCTTTTCTATTACTCTGTCCATATCGTTTCACCTTTATAATATCTAACTAATTGTTCCTTCACCATTGCCATCAACTGACATTGCAGCAAGGTGGCCTTCGAATTGAGCAACTGCGATGAGGTGGTGTGCAGGTCGATGGCTGTACTCAGTCCCTCTTCAAACTGGCGACGGGTCAACTGGTAGGCCAAACTGTCAGCCTCTACCTTCTTCTCCATCTGGGCAGTCTGTTTCAGATAGCCTTGCAGGTCCTGCCAGGCCTCCCGACTGAGTTTCTCCACCTCCAACTGCTTCTGTTCGTAAGCCTCCTGGGCTATCTTGTAGCCATTCTTTGCCTTTCGGATGCTGGTAAGCGTCTGCAAGCGATTGAAGAGCGGAATGCTCAGTGTGGCTCCTATATACTCGCCCATATTGTTCTTGAACTGACTGCTGAATGTGACAGCCGACTCCGAATGAAGTGTCTTATAATAAGTGGTGCTCAGGCCCGCACTAAGAGAGAGTGTAGGTAGTAGAGAAGCACGGGCCTGTCGCCACTCATATTTGGATGCCTGTCGCTGATAATTTGCTACAAGCAGTTCGGAATTCTGTTCAGTCGAATTTGTGATATGGTTGTTGTGAATTGCAAATTCGCCAGAACGGATGAGAAGGCTGTCTCCTAACGGATAAGCCATTGCTTTTTTCAGTTCCAGCAGTGCAGAGGCGTAGAGGTTTTGCTGGCGAATCAGTTCATAGTCAGCCTCAGCCTTCTGCGACTCCACCTGTGCCACATCGGCAGCACTCTTGCGGCCTACCTCTTCCAATAGGCGTGTCTGCTTCAACAACAGTTCGGTTTCCTCTACCTTCTCCTGAGCCATCTGTACCAGTCCGTCATAAAATGCCACATTGGTATAGGCCAGCATCACGGCTAATGCCGTCTGGTCCTGCTGTTGTCTCAGGCTGGCCCGTCCCATCAGCACACTGGCCTTTGCGGCTTTCAGGGCGTGAATGCGGCTGAACCCGTCAAATACGGGTAGTGAGGCAGATAGGGAATAGCCATTATAGAAGGTACTGACATCAGTATAGGTGTTTGTCTCTGGGTCGATGGCTCGTCCGAAGTTATACTGTGCCCCTATGCCTGCATCCACGTCTGGCAGGAAACTGCCTATGGCTTTCGTCTTCTGAGCCTTGTAGTTGTCAAGTTCCAACTCAGCCCGTTTCACCTCGTGGTTATGCTCTACGGCATATTGCATACACTGCTGCATCGTCCACGTCTGCGCTGCGGAAGTGAAAAACGAAAAGTAAAAAGTGAAAAATATAAATACTGTTCGTCGCATATTCTTTTGTTTTTTGACGATGCAAAGGTAGGCTTTTCTCTTCTTACGTGCAAGCATTTTAGGTTGCCCAGATGCAGAACGTCTAAAATTTATACACTTCACCGTATGATTTCTTGACGGAAAATGATTATCTTTGCACCATGAATAATTACGGAACCATATTGATCGTTGATGACAATGCTGCCATACTGACGGCGATGCGCTATCTGCTCGATGCCACTTTCGAGCAGGTTCTTACCACAAGCACGCCAGATGATATCCTGAAACTGATGGCTCAGCAACCCGTCGATCTGGTAATACTCGACATGAATTTCACCCTTGGCGTGAATACTGGCAATGAGGGACTCTTCTGGCTTCGCACCATCCGTAAGCAGCATCCGCAAACGCCTGTGGTGCTGCTCACTGCCTATGCCGATGTGAACCTGGCAGTAAAAGGACTGAAGAATGGTGCTGCCGACTTTATCACGAAGCCTTGGGACAATGACGAACTGGTACGCAAACTGAAGGATGTGCTCGATATGCAGAACGAGATCGTCAGTCTCGATGAGATGGAGAAAGAGCATATCCGTCGTACCATCGACCATTGTCACGGTAATCTTACGAAGGCAGCAGAACTGTTGGGTATTACACGGCAGACACTCTATAACAAGATGAAAAGGCTTTGAGAAGTGAAAAGTGAGAAGTGAAAAGTTTTATGAATGTGCTTTTATATATAATAATAGGTATGATGGCTGTGGTCGGCGGCTGGTGGTTTATTCGCCACCAGCGAAAGCTTCGATTGCGTGCCCATCTGATGCAGGAAGCCATCCGTAACAGGGACTTCACCTTTCGAATGCCAACAGACGGTATGTTCTTTGGGGAGCGAGCCATGCAGGATACTCTGAACCAACTGGGTGAGACCATCCGCCAGCAAGTGAATCAAAGCGAAGTGGAATCGTGGGAGCGCCTCACTCGTGTGCTGACCCATGAGATCATGAATGCCACTGCCCCAATCACGAGTATCAGTCAGTCGCTGCTCAATCGGACGGATGTGAAAGAAACGCCACTCGAAGACGGTATCAGGGCCATCTATGAGATATCGCAGCACTTGAATAACTTTGTAGTGAACTATCGCAAGATGTCTGAACTTGAAAAGCCCGTACTGACTAATATCGGTTTATATACTTTGACAGATGAGATTAGTAAAGCCTATCCAGAACTGAAGTGGGAACTGAATGTTCCTGCAGATTTGACGGTTCGTGCCGATATAGGAATGTTACGACAGGTACTGATGAATCTGACAAAAAATGCGATAGAGGCTCACGCTCAGAAGATGGTGGTGGAAGCAGAGAAAGGAGAAATGATTTGTTTGTATATAGGTAACGACGGATTGCCCATCCCAGCCGAAAACCGTCAGTCGCTTTTCGTACCCTTCTTTACCACCAAGCGAGGCGGTAGCGGCATTGGTCTTTCGCTGAGTCGTAGGATGATGGTCTTGCAGGGAGGTATACTTGAACTCTCTGAAAGGATGTGTCAAGGATGTCATACTGCCTTTATCTTGAAAATAAATCATAGTTCATAGCACAAAAAATAGCAAGGAAATATGAAGACTTATAGTTTATTGTTGATTTTGCTGGCGGTTTCGATGACAGGGCTGGCGAAGGCGGATGCTGGGTTGAAACCTCGGTTGGTGGTTTGTACGGACATTGCGCCGGCAGATGTGGAGCCGGACGATATGGAGTCGATGGTGAGGCTGATGGCCTACGCTGATTGTTTCGAGGTGGAAGCACTGATTACGTCAGTAGGCTGGAACTGCGATCCTTATCCCGTGGAGTGGCAGCAGTATCTGTTTCGCGTGATTACTGCCTATGCCAAGGATGTGCCGAACCTGATGAAACGCTCCGGACAGAAGAAACACCTTTCACTCAAGAAGGAGAACGGCTGCCAGGAATTAGGCTATTGGCCGAGTGCGGAGTACATCACGAGTCGTGCCGTCATGGGTAGCATGTATGGTGGCATACGATCCATCGGCGAGGACAACGACTCGCCAGGCAGCGAACTGCTCATCCGTCTGGCTGATGAGCCCGACCAGCGCCCCATCTATGTCGCAGCGTGGGGTGGTGCAAACACGCTGGCACAGGCCATCTGGCGAGTGAAGCAGACACGGACGGCAGAAGAACTGAAGCGGTTTGTCAGGAAGTTCCGCATCTATACGATTACCGATCAGGATATGCAGTACAATATGCGGATGGATCGTTCCTACAGTTCCCACATGTGGCTAAGGCGTGAGTTTAAGGATGACTTGCAGTTTATCTGGGATGAGGGTACGTGGCAGGAACAGTGCGAACTGGGCAAGCGCCACTGGCAACAGCACAAAGAGAATATCCAGGGTAAAGGTGCCTTAGGCAAGGAATATCCTACCTATAAATGGGGTGTAGAGGGCGATACACCCAGTTTCCTCTACGTGATGCCCAATGGACTGAACGACCCCGAAGACCCGCATCAGGCGGGCTGGGCTGGCTATCACGAGCGAGGGATGTGTCCTGACTCATTGACGATAGCGTGGACCTCATGGCAGGAACCGCTCCGTAGTATCTCCGTAGGCTATAAGCAGCGTTTCTATCCTGATGAACTCAACGACTTCATGGCACGTATGCAGTGGGCTGACGAAGGACGGGGCAATCATAATCCAATAGTCATTGTCAACAAACAGGAATGGATGCAGCCCATTCATATCAAAGCGAAAGCAGGAAAGACCATCCGCCTGGATGCCTCCAAATCTTTCGACCCCGATGGCGACATGCTCTCCTTCCATTGGTGGCAACAGCCTGAGATTGGTACCTCCAAGGCCATCATCACTCAGGCGGATCAGCCCAAAACCAACATTCAGATTCCTGCCGATGCAGACAAAGGTGAACTGCACCTCATCTGTGAGGTTC
>JAFWTK010000261.1 GCA_017518935.1 Prevotella sp. | reverse complement strand
GTATTCCTGGTAGGGAATATACCTGCCACCCATAGAACGGAGGTGCGGCGTTTCGAACTGACAGTCGATAAGCCGCCCTCCTAATATTTCGAACATACGGGCCAGATGGATGAGGGCATACTTGGAAGCATTTGGAACCAACGAGAACATGCTCTCGCCAAAGAACGCCCTGCCCAGATTGACACCATAGAGACCACCCACCAGTTTATCATCCTGCCACACTTCGACACTGGCGGCAAAGCCCTGACGATGCAGTTCCGTATAGGCTTCTATAATGTCAGGTCCCAGCCAGGCACCTTCTTCCTGATTGCGGTTCTGTGCAGTAGCACACCCTCGTATCACCCCCTCAAAATCCTGATTGATGGTGGGTTTTAAAATGTTTTTGTTGATGAACTGCTGCATCGTGTGACTGATGTGGATCTCATTAGGGAAGATGACAAAGCGCTGCAAGGGACAATACCAAAGCGGTTCCGTCTGATGTCGGAACGAGAACCAAGGGAAGAAACCGTTTGAATAAGCCAGCAGCAGACGGTCTACCGACAGGTCTCCGCCCACAGCCACCAGTCCGTCCTCCTCACCCTGATAAGGATCAGGAAACCAGAGGTCATTATCTAACTGAAATACTGCCATCGCTTTGTCTTTATACTATCGTATATCATTGTTCCGGGAAGTTACGAATCGTTTATTGAAGAGTTGTTGACATCCTCAGGGCACGCATGGCGTTGAGGACGGCAAGGACGGTGACACCGACATCGGCAAAGACGGCAAGCCACATGGTGGCGAGACCGAAGGTGGCAAGGATCAGTACAGTGACTTTCACACCGATGGCAAACCACACGTTCTGACGGGCTATCGAGAGGGTGCGTCGGGCTATGCGGATGGCGAGGGCTATCTTCGAGGGCTTATCATCCATCAGCACCACATCGGCAGCCTCGATGGCAGCATCGGAGCCGAGTCCACCCATTGCGATACCCACATCGGCACGGGCCAGCACAGGAGCATCGTTGATGCCATCACCCACAAAAGCAAAATTGTGTAGTTGCTCTACCTGAGCAACTTTGTCGACAGGGAGGAGTTCTGCGTGGTATTCAGAGAGATGGAGTTCGTTGGCGACATGATCAGCCACTTCCTGACGATCACCAGTAAGCATGATGGTACGAGCGATGCCAAGTTGTTGGAGTTGCGCGATGGCTTTGGGGCTGTCAGACTTGATCTGGTCGTTGATGACGATATGGCCCGCATATTCACCATCAATGGCTACATGAATGATAGTACCCACATGATGGCAGTCATGCCATTTTGCACCTATGGCATCCATCATCTTCGTATTACCCACACAGACAACCTGATCCCCTACCCTGGCACGGATGCCATGACCAGCGATTTCCTCAACATCACTGACGATGCAGCCATCGGTAGCCTCATCAGGGAAGGCATTACGCAGGGCTGCCCCAATAGGATGGGTGGAGAAATGCTCGACATGGGCAGCAAGATGTAAGAGTTCATTTTCATTGCAGGTGTCCGGATGGACGGCAGTGACGGCAAACTGACCATGCGTGAGGGTGCCCGTCTTGTCGAAGACCACCGTATCGACCTTCGCCAGCACATCCATATAGTTGGCACCCTTGATGAGGATACCTTTGCGCGAGGCACCACCGATGCCACCAAAGAATGTCAGCGGCACGCTGATGACCAAGGCACAGGGACAACTCACCACCAAGAACATCAGAGCCCTGTAGAGCCAAGTGGGGAAGTGGGAAGTGAAAATTGGGAAGTGAAAAGTGAAGGGAGTGAAAGAGAGTGACAGCCACAGTGTGGGGATGACGGCCAGGGCAATGGCGAGGAACACCACGATGGGGGTATATATACGGGCAAAACGAGTGATGAAGGTCTCGCTCTGGGACTTCCGTTCGCCAGCATTCTCCACAAGGTTGATGATCTTGGAAACGGTACTCTCGCCATAGGCCTTCGTGGTGCGCACTTTCAGCACGCCAGAGAGATTGACGCAGCCAGAAATGACCTCGTCGCCGACATTGACATCACGTGGCAACGACTCTCCCGTCAGCGCCACAGTATTGAGGGCGGATGTGCCCTCGATAATCACGCCATCCAACGGTACTTTCTCCCCAGGGCGAATCACGATGACAGAGCCCACGGGCACCTGGTCAGGAGTGACATCTTTCCCTTCTACATGGGCGATGTCTGGACGGATGTCCATGAGGTGGGCGATGCTGTCGCGGCTCTTGCCTTCGGCATAGCCCTCGAAGAGTTCACCGATCTGGAAGAAGAGCATCACGAAGACGGCTTCTGGGAACTCCGTCTCAGCCCCAGGCAGGAAACCGATGCAGAGGGCGCCAATGGTGGCAATGGACATGAGGAAATGCTCGTTGAACATCTCACCCTCAGTGATACCCTCCCAAGCCTCATGCAATGTCTCGTGGCCTATAACTAAATAAGG
>JAFWTK010000260.1 GCA_017518935.1 Prevotella sp. | reverse complement strand
ACCTCCAGGAATCGAACCGGGGACACACGGATTTTCAGTCCGATGCTCTACCAACTGAGCTAAGGCACCATGTCTGTGGTTGCAATCCTTTCGTTTGCGGGTGCAAAGGTACTGCTTTTTTTTGAACCCACCAAATTTTTTTCCAACTTTTTTCAAAAAACCTGTCACTTAGCACCTCTAAAGCGGATTCCAGCCCTGGGCTTTGAGTTCGAACTCCTGGTTGTCGCGGGTGACAAGCACCTTTCCGAACTTCTCTTCCGTGATATGACCGATGAGTTTGATACCATCGATCTGCTCGATTCTCTCATGGTCGCCGATGGGGACGGTGAAAAGCAGTTCGTAATCCTCACCACCGTTAAGAGCACAGGTGGTGACATTCATATTCATCTCCTCTGCCATCACAGCCGTCTGGTAGTCAATGGGGATATTTTTCTCGTAGATGCGGCAACCCACGCCCGACTGCTTGCAGATATGCAGGAGTTCTGAGGAGAGACCGTCGCTGATATCCATCATCGCGGTGGGACGGATACCTGCCTCACGGAGTTTCTCGATGATATCGCCACGGGCCTCCGTCTGCAACTGACGTTGCAACAGGTATTCTTTCCCGCTGAAATCGGGAGAAAAGTGAGTCAACTCTTCCAATAGCCGCTTGTCGCCTTTCTTCTTGGCCTCTTCCACCTGACTATAATAGACAGCCTTTTCGCGCTCCAGCAGTTGAAGGCCCATATAGGCGGCACCTAAATCACCGGAGACACAGACCAAATCGGTGTTCTTGGCACCGTTGCGGTAGACGATATCCTCCTTGCGGGCTTCACCAATACAGGTGATGCTGATGGCGAGTCCTGTGTAACTGGAGGTGGTGTCACCACCAACGATGTCCACTTGCCATTTGTCGCAGGCCAGACGAAGACCAGTGTAAAACGCCTCGATGTCCTCTACGCTGAACCGTTTGCTGATGGCCAGTGAGACGGTCATCTGTCGGGGAGTACCGTTCATGGCGAAGATGTCGCTGATATTCACCATTGCACTCTTGTAACCGAGATGCTTCAGGTCGATATATGTCAGGTCAAAATGGACACCCTCCATCAGCAGGTCGGTAGTGACCAGCACCTCCTTATCGGGGTAGGAGAGTACGGCGCAGTCGTCACCCACGCCATACTTTGTCGATGCATTCTTGATCTCTATGTCTTTCGTGAGCCGGTCTATCAGACCAAACTCGCCTAATGTCGCTATTTCCATTCTTCTGTCGGGTGGTCGGTATTGAATTTCTCTTTCTTAATGCTCTCAACCTTCTCGGAGCGGATAATCATCTCACGCATGATCTCCGTCATAAACGGCTGAGCCTTGTTGGCAGCCTCCTGTACCTCCTCGTGGCTCACCTCGACAGGTGCATCAAAGCCGCCAAGGTCAGTGATGACTGACACGCCAAAGGTGCGGATGCCGCAGTGGTGTGCCACGATTACCTCAGGTACGGTAGACATGCCGACAGCATCGCCGCCTAAGATGCGGTACATCTTATATTCTGCGGGTGTCTCGAAGGTGGGACCTTGCACACCGACATAGACACCGTATTTGACGCGTATCTTTCTCTCTTGGGCTATCCCCGTGGCGAGTTTGATGAGTTTCTGGTCGTATGTCTCATGCATATCGGGGAAACGCGGACCGGTGGGAAAATTCTTGCCGCGAAGTGGATGCTCCGGGAAGAAGTTGATGTGGTCGGTGATAATCATCAGGTCGCCCACGTGAAAAGTCTCGTTCATGCCACCAGCGGCATTCGACACGAAGAGGGTCTTGATGCCCAACTCGTACATCACGCGGACGGGAAAGGTAACCTCCTTCATCGAATAGCCTTCGTAGAAATGGAAGCGTCCCTGCATGGCAAGGATGTCGACACCGCCCAGTTTACCGAAGATGAGTTTGCCACTGTGGCCTTCCACTGTAGAAACTGGGAAATTTGGAATTTCAGAATATGGTATCTCCTGTTTGTCTGTTATTTCTGAAGTTAATTGTCCGAGACCCGTTCCCAGAACGATGGCTGTCTTTGGACTTGTGGTCATCCTTGCCTTTAGCCAGGATGCTGTTTCTTGGATTTTTTCGTACATAACCTATGATTATATTGTTAAATGATTCTTCTCCTTGCAGCATGAATTCGATGCTGATGGGTAATACATAGAGGCTACGCCTTGCTTCGGGAGTCAACCCTTCTGCCTTTTTCAGCCGGACGGCATCTTTTTCTGTGGTGATGATCAGTTTTGGTGCCGGCAGAGCCTCGAAAGTCTCATTGATCTTCTTGATGTCTTTTTTCTTGAAGTTGTGGTGATCGCTGTATCTGAGCGGATGGATGTTGGGGGTATGCGGCTTCAAATCGTAGTAGATTTGTTTCGGTGAAGCAATGCCCGTCAGCAACAGGATGTTCCTGCCAGCCAACTCCTCCAGTTCCCTGATTTGTTCCGTTCCTTCAAATAGTGGGCACAGAGGCTTGTATTTGATGGTGGTGAAGTAGAGTTGCTGGTAGGGGTAGAGGTTCATCTGCTTCGTCAGCACGCGGAACTCCATCGGGTTGAGGGTCCTCGGACATTTAGTGACGATGACGATGTTTGCCCTGTCTTTCCCCTTGACAGGCTCACGGAGTCTGCCTGCGGGCAACAGTTTGTCATGGATGATCAGACGGTGATAGTCCACCAGCAGAATGTTCAGTCCAGGTTTGACATAACGGTGTTGGTAAGCATCGTCTAATAGGATAGCATCCACTTCATCTTTGGTGTATGTCCCACTGATCAGATGCTCGATGCCTCTTGTCCGTTTGGCATCAACGGCCACATCTATTTCCGGATATTTCTGTTTCATCTGGTAGGGCTCGTCGCCAAGGTCGCTCAAGGGCGTCTCTGGGGTCGCCAACAGGAATCCTCTGCTTTTCCGCTTGTAGCCGCGACTCAGCACCGCCACGTGGAGATGGTCTTTCAGCAGTCTGATCAGATATTCCACGTGGGGTGTCTTCCCTGTGCCGCCTACGGTGATGTTACCCACAGAGATGACGGGTGTCTGGTAGGAGTGCTCCTTCAAGATTCCCATCTCAAAGAGAAGGTTCCTGAATCCCACACCCAAGCCGTAGAACCAACTCAGGGGTAGTAGTTTCTTATTCAGTTTAATGAAGTCGCCCTCCATCCCTCACTT
>JAFWTK010000031.1 GCA_017518935.1 Prevotella sp. | reverse complement strand
CCTCGTCGTACATGTTCAGAGGAGCATTCTGCGAGTAGCGCAGGTTGTCCTGAGTAAAGGTATTGAACACACCAAGAGAGAGAGCCTCTTCATCCTCGAAACCCGTCCAGATCTGCTGACCCTTCTCACCGTGGATGATAGCAGTACCCGTATCCTGACAGAACGGCAGGATGCCCCGTGCAGCCACCTCTGCATTGCGCAGGAACTGCAGGGCCACATACTTGTCATTCTCCGAGGCCTCAGGGTCGGTGAGGATCTTGGCCACTTGGAGGTTATGTTCACGACGCAGCATGAACTCCACATCGTGGAAGGCCTGCTGGGCCAAGAACGTCAGTGCCCCTTTCGACACCTTCACAATCTGCTTTCCTTCAAACTCGGCGGTTGTCACACCTTCCTTACTCAACAAGCGGTACTCCGTCTTGTCCTCGCCCACCTGAAACATCGGGGCGTACTTAAATTCTACTGTCTTAGCCATAATTATATTTGTTTTGTTCTTTCTAAAAATTCCAGGCGACCCTTGGAGTTCCTAGAGAATCCTATGATTGCCTAATAACCAAAGACCTCCTCTGTCTTGAGCCTTCTGACAGGCCCGATCTGGCCTAAGGCTTTCATATCGAGTTCTTTCTCATCACCGAGGATGATGTAGCGATAGGGCTTGTTGGCAATGCGCTCCTTGGCAAAGTCCACCACATTCTGAAGCGTGAGGTTCGGTAGTTGCTCGTAGATCTTGGCATTCATATCGTAGTCGATACCCAGTTTCTGGGCAGCGATATAATTCCAAATGATATTCATCTTCGTGATACGCTCACTGGCCAACTGCTTGGTGAGTCCCTCCTTGGCAATCTGGAAGGCATTCTCGCTGGCAGGCATTTGGTTCATAATCTCATTGAAGTGGTTCACGGCATCCATCATCTTATCGTTCTGGGTGATGATATGCGTCATAAACGACTCCTTGCGCCCCTTCACCGATGGACGATTGTAAACGGCATAGGCATTATAGGCCAGTCCACGGGTCTCGCGCATCTCCTGGAACACAATGCCGTTCATGCCTCCGCCAAAGTACTCATTGAAGAGGGCCCGTACGGCCGACTCATCCGGATTCCAGTCGCGCCCCTCGTTATGGTACATACGCATATAGATGTTCTTTGCCTGATAAGGGGCAATCCATATTTCATTCTCGTTGGCCAACTGGTCGAGATAAGGTTTGTTCTCGAGTGCGGGCTTCAGATCTTTCGCAAAGAGACCGTTGACGGATTCAGATACCTTATCCTCGTCTTCCGGACCATAGTAGAGCACCTTGTGCTGATAGCCGCTGAGGCTCTTCAACAAGTCTACGAACACCTGAGGATCCGTTTCCTTGAGTTCCTGCTCCGTCATCATGTCGCGATAGGCGTTATGTTCGCCCTGAGAGCCATATCTATAAAGGAAGTCGAAGTAGGTACGCTGGTTCTTCTTGGCATCGCTTCTACTTTTCAAAGTCACATTCACCATCTCATTGTAGGCATCCTTATCCACCTTGACATTCTGCAGCACATCCTGCATCAGGGCAATGGCAGGCTCCATGTTTTCGCTGAGGCCATACAGACCCACGTTGATATTCTCGGCACCCACGTTGACATATATGTCGCAAGCCAGTTCATAGAACTTCTGGCGCAAATCAGCAGCAGAGAGTTTGTCGGTACCCAGATATTTGAAGTAATCGGATACCACATCGAAACGACGGTCGGCACTCTGTCCGAAGTCGTATTGGAATACCAGTTCAAACAGTCCGTTGGTATTGTTCTTCACATAGTAGAGAGGCTGGTCGCAACCAGTCTTGCCAATCTGCATGTCCTTCTGATAGTCCACGAAACGCGGTTGGATAGGATCCACCTTCGCCTCCTGTATCTCCTTGACGAAATCACTCATCTGGTCACGATTGGCCTGGATCAGGGTAATGGCAGGCTTGTCAATCTTCTTCTGGGTGGTGTCGATGCCCTGCTTCTTGAAAACGGTGACATAGCCCTCCGTAAAGAACCGGTTGGCAAAGTCGACCAACTCCTGCTTGGTGATCTTCGAGATACGATCGATTTTGCCTACCTCCTGCTGCCAGTCAATCTCGTTGATAAAGGCATCCACGAACATGTCGGCCCGCCCCTCGTTGCTCTCAATCAACTCGTAGTAGTTGCGCTTCATGTTGTTGATGATACTGGTCAACAGGTTGTCGGGGAAGTCGCCCTTCTTCAGTTTGTCAATCTCAGCAAGCATCAGACTGCGCACCTCTTCCAGTGTTTGTCCCTCCTTGGGGGTACCCAACAGGATAAAGCCACCGTGGTCATGCATCAGTTCTGGCGTGGCAAAGGCACGCTGTACCTTCATAGTCTGGTTCAGGTCGAGGTCGAAGAGGCCGGCTTTACCATTACTCAGCACATTCTCCATCAACTCCAGCGTGTCAGCCTGCAAAGTATTGGCCTGCAAGGCGCGCCATCCTACCCATACCTGCTCAGCCTCCTGGCCAATCACCGTCGTATCCTGTGGCTGATTCAGTGCAGTCAGTGGGTCGAAAGTGGGTTGAGTAACATCATCGCCAGGTTTCCATTCGGCAAAGTATTTCTCGATGATTTCCATCGTCTTGTCTGGATCCAGGTCACCGCTCATACAGATGGCCACATTGTTGGGCACATACCATTTCTTGAAATAGTTCTTGATATTCGTGATCGACGGGTTCTTCAGATGCTCCTGCGTACCGATGGTGGTCTGTGTGCCGTAGGGATGGTTAGGCCACAGCATCTTACTGATGGTGTAGTACAACTTACGCTGGTCACTGGTCAGTCCGATGTTATACTCCTCATACACAGCCTCCAACTCCGTATGGAAGCCACGGATGATCATATTTTGGAAACGGTCGGCCTGGATCTTTGCCCAGTTCTCGATCTCGTTCGAGGGGATATCCTCCGTATAGCAGGTCACATCGTTCGAGGTATAGGCATTCGTTCCCTCCGCACCGATGGCAGCCATCAGTTTGTCGTACTCGTTGGGGATGAAGTACTTGGCTGCCTCCTGACTGAGAGAGTCTATCTCGTGGTAAGCCTGCTTACGCGCCTCGGGGTCGGTTAATTTGCGATAGGCCTCGTAGCGTGCTTCTATCTCGTCAAGCAGAGGAGCCTCTGCTTCAGGATTGTTGGTACCAAACTTGCTGGTGCCCTTGAACATCAGGTGTTCCAGATAGTGCGCCAGACCTGTCGTCTCGGCAGGGTCGTTCTTCGAACCCGTCCGTACGGCGATATACGTCTGAATACGCGGCTGCTCCTTGTTCACACTCAGATAGACCTTCAGTCCATTCTCGAGGGTATAGATGCGCGTCTGCGTCATGTCACCCTTCACATTTTCATACTTGTACTTGCTGCATGAACTCATGCCGAGCATCAGCAAAGCACCAATAGTCAATAAAATCTTTGTTCTCATTTGTATATCAGTTTTCGTAATCTATCTCATGATCGAGTTTCGAGAGGAAGTCCTCATACACCTCCTGCTCCACATCGCCCATCTGGTACTCCTTCTCAGCATCCTTACGGATCTCGGCAATCCAGGCGCGACGGGCCCTCACATAGTCCTCACGGATCCGCTCGGCATCGGCAGGCGTAATCTCCTCCAGACCATAGTAGTCGAGAATCATCTGGTACGACCAGGCCCAGCGGTAGTCACTGTAATTATCATTGATCTCTGAGAACCTGTCGAGGATCTGCTGAACGTTCTCAATGGTACCGTTCTTGATATCATCGACGATGCGCTGTTCCTCGCTCTCAGGCAGGAGCAGACCACTCAGGTCAACCCAGCGGCCCTTACCCACATCACTCTTGGGACATCCGAAGAAGCCTTCCTTCTGGGCACGCTTCAGCACGGCACCCATATAGATACGCAGGGCGATATCGTAATACTTCAGGCCCTTACGGAGGGAAGAGGCATTAATCACGTATTCGTGGAAATTATAGGTAGAGACATTATCGCCCGAGGCACTGCGCAGTGCTTTCAGGATCTCGATACCCTGCAGGATCTCTCCCACTGTAAACGGCGACAGCCAGTCGAAATTGATGATACTCTTCTTTGACTGCTTCGAGCGCTTGTCACGCTTCGGCCATTTCTTGATATCACGGTAGAGTCCCACCGTTGTGATGTTACGTCCAGGCACCAGATAGCAATCCTCACCGTATGCCATCAGATAGGAGAACGGCAGGTTACGGGTGTCAGGATGGTGCATCAGTTTACCGAAACATACGCTGAACGCACCGATGGTGGCTGGCATCAGTACATACGCGCCTGAGGCGGTCTTCGTGCCACGCTCCAATGTTCCCCAGTGCAGGGGACCCATCTTATAGGCATGGTTCGAGAAGTTGGTATTCGAGCCGGCATTATAGAACGAGAACTCACCACCGATCAGCAACGAACACTTATGGTGCGAGGCAGAGAACGGGCCGCAGAAAGCAGCGCAGGCCTCGCCGTTGGCCATAAACGAGTTGGCGAAGAACAGACTGGCCTCAGCCGTGAAACCGTTCGTAATCTGACAGGCCTCACCCACGAAGCAGTCCTGCATCTTCACAGAGTTGTTGATCGAGCAACCGTCGCAGATAATCGAGTTCTCACAGATGACACCCGTACCGATAAACACAGGGGCATCCATCGACGACATCACCGTACACTCTGACAGACGGGCTGCACCTGAAATCTCGCAGTCGCCCTTGATGATGGTATTGGTGATATCCTTCGCATTGATGATCTTGACATTGTTGCCGATATAGCCGCGATCCGGGCGCGACACCCGCAACTCGTCCTCAATCATCTGCTGGAGGGTCTTCTTCAGCACCTTGTCGTTGTTGTGCTTCACCATGAACGAAGCCAACTGACTGTTCAACTCGCGGAAGATGGTCACATTGCCATCGCCCATCTCGTTGAGCACAGAGATGATGGAGCCTTCACCATAGGTGGCATCCTCCGTCGTTTCCAACGTACAGATATTAGAAATATAACAGTCGTTACCAATCGTATAGTTATTGATGTAGTTACCTACCTTCTCAATCAGACAGTCGTTGCCCACCGTGACATTACGCAGGGTAGCATCGTTAATGCCGGAATGCTTGAAGAAGCCCTTGCTTACTTCCACCTGTTTCTCAAATTCGCCCAGGCGGATGTCGCCATAGAAGATGACGCGGTGGAAGTTATAGGGCTTGAAGCCTTCGGCTACCATCACTCTCTGCCAGTCCTCGGCCCAGCAGACATTGTTCTCTAATACTTCAATTTCAGTCCGAGTTAAGTTCCTGTAATCACTCATAATCTTGATATAAGAAATCGTTATATGGATATTTCTGGACGTGCAGTTCGCGTACCCGCTTGTACAGCACGTCTCTCAGTTCGTCAATATTCTCCTTCTCGCGGGCCGAAATGAACAGGCACTCTAAATAGTACTCATTCTTGCTATTCAAGCCATTCGTCCCGATCCTACCCATCCATGTCTTTTTAAGTTCATCCAGCGTGATGTTATCTTTGGTCTCGGGTGTCAGGTCGTCTTCTTCCTTCGGCACCCAGGTATAGGCATCAATCTTGTTAAAGACAATCATCGCAGGGGTGTCGGCACAGCCCAGTTCCTTCAGCGTGTTCTCCACCACACGGATCTGGTCCTCGAAGTCGGGATGGGAGATGTCCACCACATGCACCAACAGGTCGGCCTCGCGCACCTCGTCGAGGGTACTCTTGAAACTCTCCACCAGGTCGGAGGGCAACTTACGGATAAAGCCGACAGTATCTGCCAGAAGGAAAGGCAGGTTGTCGATGGTCATCTTGCGCACCGTCGTATCGAGGGTGGCAAAGAGTTTGTTCTCTGCAAACACCTCACTCTTGGCCAACAGGTTCATCATCGTACTCTTGCCCACATTGGTATAGCCTACGAGAGCCACACGGATCAAACGACCACGGTTCTTGCGCTGCGTCGTCTTCTGCTTGTCGATCTCTGCCAAACGCTGCTTCAACAGGGTGATGCGCTGGAGGATGATACGACGGTCCATCTCCAACTGCGTCTCACCAGGGCCGCGCAAGCCTACCGAACCTTTGCCGCCACCCGAGCCAGAGCCACCGCCCTGACGCTCCAAGTGCGTCCAGAGCCGCTGCAATCGGGGCAGCATATAACGGTGCTGCGCCAACTCCACCTGCGCCTTGGCCTCGGCCGTCTGCGCCCGCATGGCGAAGATGTCCAAGATCAAGGAGGTGCGGTCGAGTATCTTCACTTGCAGTTCCTTCTCGATGTTGCGTATCTGCTTGGCAGAGAGTTCATCGTCGAAGATCACCATACCCACAGGCTGTGGGGCCTTCGACTCATCGAGCAGCCCCTGAGCCCACAGTGAGGCATCCTGGGCATCCACCCACTCGTCGTAAGCATCCTGCTGCTGCTTGATATACGCCTTGATTTCCTGCAATTTTCCACTGCCCACATAGGTCGTCTGACTGGGCCCTCCCACCTTCTGGGTGAAGCGCTTCACAGTGACGGCTCCGGCAGTATCTGCCAAGAACTCCAGTTCGTCGAGATATTCCTTGGTTTTAGTCTCGTCCTGCTCTTTGGTGATGAGTCCTACCAGCACCGCTGTCTCGGCCTTGGCTTCCGATATTACAAATTCTTTCATTTCAGGTTACAAAGATAGACATTTTTCGCCACAGAAACCATCTATTAACACAGATTAATAAGTTTTTTTTAAAAAAATTCGTGAATTTAGTGTTGGGAAATAGTTTTTTTTGTACTTTTGCAGCAGATTTTTAACGAACCAAAAACAAAAACGATTATGAGAGTAATTATCCAATCTGACTATCAGAAGATGTCACAGTGGGCCGCGCACCATGTGATCAAGCGTATCAACGAGTTCAATCCGACACCCGACCACAAGTTCGTGCTCGGCCTGCCCACGGGTTCCTCTCCCGTAGGCATGTACAATGCTCTGGTGGAGGCCTGCCGCGCTGGAAAGGTTTCATTCAAGAATGTGCTTACCTTCAATATGGATGAATATGTCGGCCTGCCCGAGACGCATCCCGAGAGTTATCATGCCTTCATGGCCCGCAACCTGTTAGACCACATCGACTGCCCGAAGGAGAACATCCATATCCTCAACGGCAACGCCCCCGACCTGCAGGCCGAGTGCAAGCACTATGAGGAGATGATCGAGGAGGCAGGTGGTATCGACCTGTTCATCGGAGGTATCGGCCCCGACGGCCACATCGCCTTCAACGAGCCAGGCTCTTCGCTCCGCAGCCGTACCCGCATGAAGACCCTCACCACCGACACGCGCATTGCCAACAGCCGCTTCTTCGGCGGTAAGCCCGAGAACGTGCCGGCTCACGCACTCACCGTCGGTGTAGGTACCGTGATGGATGCCCGTGAGGTGATGATCTTGGTGAACGGCCATGCCAAGGCCCGTGCCATGCAGGCCGCCGTAGAGGGTTCGGTGAACCACATGTGGACCATCTCTGCCCTCCAGATGCACGAGCACGGCATCATCGTCAGCGACGAGGAGGCTGCCGACGAACTGAAGGTATCCACCTACAAGTACTTCAAGGACATCGAGAGCGACCAACTGTTCAAATGCTCTCCAAACATACAAACAAAGGAGCCCCTGGCGTGAGGCCAGGGGCTCCTTTGTTTTGCACCTCATGTGAGGCGAAGCCTTATTCGCTGAGGATGATGTTCGACACAGCCACGATGTCGGCGATGTTGATGGCACCGTCGCGGTTGACGTCGGCATTTGCCTTGTAAAAGTCAGCGGGTGGATTGCCCGTCATGTAGTTCGTCATGGCCACGATGTCGGCAGCGGTTACCTGTCCGTCATTATCGGCATCGCCCTTGAGGAGAACGGGGAGGGTGAAGTAGCCAGGAGCCGCCAGACCGCCGTCGGGACGGGCGTAGGACGCATCTGTGACAGCATCGCTCCAAGGCGTTCCCTCACCGCCTACCAGTTTATTGCAGGCATTGAACATATAGGAGGACGCGGCTTCGCTATTGCTCCAGTTGTTCGAGCAATAGATGGTTGTCAGTTCTGAGCAGCAACTGAACATGCCTGCCATAGTCATCACATTGCCGATGTCAAATGAGTTGACGTTGAGTTCCTGGAGTGACGAGCAGTTGTCGAACATACTGCTCATGTCCGTGACGTTATGCGTGTCGAACAAACTGAGGTCGAGGGATGTCAGCGAACTGCATGCAGCGAACATATTCGCCATATTCGTCACAATGGCGGTATTGAGGTTCTCCAGTCCTTCGATGGTCGTCATCGCAGACGGATTGTAGTTTTTGCCCATGTAGCCGCCATAGAACATATTCCTCATTGATTTCAGTGGAGCGCTCTTCATCGAGGGGTCGATGATGGCTTTCTTCACCTGGTCGTGATAGTCTGTGAAGCGCACGGCATAACCCGCGGGGTCGTACAACTCATGATAGGGATTGCTCAGGTCATATTTGCTGTCGTAACGGTAGGTCAGCGTCTGCGCCGTTTCTTCGAATACGGTATATACCTTCTTGGCCTTCGACTTGCTGGTGAAATAGCCTGGGGCCTTCAGACCGCCGTCCAGACGGGCGTAGGTCGCGTCAACGAAGTCTTCGTTGTAGGCTGTTCTCTCGCCGCCAACCAGTGCCGTGCAACTGGCGAACATATATTTGGAATCTTCCAATGCAGCACTCGTGCTCCAGTCGCCATTGCAATAAATGGTGGTCAATGACGAGCATCCATGGAACATGTGGCTCATATCCGTCACATTGGAGATGTCGAACGACGTGAGATCGACGGATTTCAGGGCTGAGCAGTTGAAGAACATCATATTCAAGTCCGTCATCTTTGACGTGTTGAGGTTCTCCAGTCCCTCAATGGTTGTCATGGCCGTCAGGCTTTGGGATGTATAGGTGGCTTCATTGAATCCTCCTTGGAACATCTTCCTCGTCAACGTCAGCGGTGCATTCTTCATCGACGGGTCAATCACGACTTTCTTCACTTTGTCGTAGTATTCCGTAAAGCGCACGGCATCATGGAGATTGACGGGGTCGTACAACTCATGATAGGGATTGCTCAGGTCATATTTGCTGTCGTAACGGTAGGTCAGCGTCTGCGCCGTTTCGTCGAATACGGTATATACCTTCTTGGCCTTCGACTTGCTGGTGAAATAGCCTGGGGCCTTCAGACCGCCGTCCAGGCGGGCGTAGGTCGCGTCAATGAAGTCTTCGTTGTAGGCTGTTCCATCGCCGCCAACCAGCGCCGTGCAACCGGAGAACATATTTTGGGAATCAGTCAATGCAGCACTCTTGCTCCAATCATCACCACAATAAATGGTGGTCAATGCAGAGCAGCCTGCAAACATATACATCATATCCGTCACCTTAGAAGTGTCGAACGAACTGAGATCGAGGGATGTCAGGGCATTGCATCTACTGAACATCAAAGTCATAAACCTCACCTTAGAAGTGTCGAACGAACTGAGATCGAGGGTTTTCAGGGCAAAGCAGTTACTGAACATCGCAGCCATAAACGTTGTTTGGGTCGTGTTAAGGTTCTCCAGTCCTTCAATGGTCGTCATCTGAGTCAGGCTGCATTCTTCGGAGGCTTCTGGTTTGGTTCCACCGTAAAACATTTTATACATCGACGTCAGCGGTGCTTCCTTCATCGACGGGTCGATGACGGCTTTCTTCACCTTCTTATTGTAGTCAGTGAAGCGCACGGCATTGGGATGATTGACGGGGTCGTACTCCTCATGATAGGGATTGCTCTGGTCATATTTGCTGTCGTAATAATAGGTCAGCGTGCCCGTGTCTTCATCAAAGACGGTGTACACCACCTTTGTTCCGCCAGCATACATGGATATGCTGCAAATCAACATTGCGAAAAGGGTAAATAGTTTTTGTTTCATTGTCGTATAATATTTTGTGCAAAGATAAACAAATTGTTTGGATTATACCTCGTTTTTTCCGTTAAAATAACAAAAAGCGTGTCATGGCACAAGAGGGGCCGGAAAATGAAGGGGCCGGAGAAATTCTCCGACCCCCTGATACATTTACCCTGCACTTCCGCCACCAAAGAAGCGCCGGAATCACCGTGGCTTATCCCTCTTCGAGGCCGCCGTTGTATGGTTCCTGAGCGGTGATGGTGAACCAGAGGGTGCCGCCACGATAGACCACGAGGCTGTGGCCTGCCTCTACGTTCAGCCCGCTGAAGGTAGCGCCGTTGGCGTTGTGGCTGGTGGGGTTGATGGCATCGCCCGTGCCGTCCACCTTGGCAGTGAAGACCACCTCACCGAGGTTGTTGCCGCTGATGGCTACCGTTGTGACAGGAGCCGTGGCGTTGACGCTGCCGCCGGCAATGCTCTGGCTGACACCGTTGATGGCGGCCATGGTGTTGTAGGTGGGCTCACCGGGAGTCACGCCGCCACTGCCGCCACTGGGGGTGCTGTTGCCAGTAGTGCCAGTGCCGCCGCCACCTGCGTTGTTGAGGTAGTACTCAGACTCGATGTCAATCTCAGATACTGCATAACTTTTCTCGACGGCCTGAGCCAGGCTGCAGAGGTCGTCGCCGAAGCCGGCCTCGTTGAGCACAAGTTGACAGTTGCTGCGGAACCAGTCGGTGCTCTTGTCCTTGCAACCGGCACCCTTGTTCTTGCGGCTGACGATGATGCCGGCAGCCACCACGATGCCGCCACGACCAAGCACGAAGTTGAAGTGGTCGGTGTCGAACTCAAAGGTAGAGAAGTTGAGTTGGTTCTTCCAGTTGCTGCAGGGGAACTCGCCCTCGCTGTTCACGATCTCAGTCGTCATGGGAGCGCCGCTGCCGTCAGGGTTGCGGGGGTTGAGCACGATGCGGGCGAGTTCCACTTCGTACTTGCCCTCAATCTTTTGGACTGTGACGAAAGTGATCTGATCGTTACGACGAAGGCCCCATGCGTTGGTAAAGTCAGCGTAGGTGGCATTAGGAGAGTTGACATACGCTACGTGACCGCCTTCGGCATCGATGCCAACAGAGACCTCAGGGAGGTGACCCTGTGAGACGATGATCGCGTAGGGTGCCCATGCGTCGCTATCAATAGGAGAGAACTGGTAGAACTGGTCAAGGCTCTGGCCAGACTCCTGAATGGAGACTGCACGGTCACGAAGGTAATTGACGTTCACCTTCTTGAACTTGTTCATACACTCGGAACCGTAACCGAAACCTTCGAAGGAGTGGTCACAGATTTCCTTAAACTTGCTGTAGGCTACACCAGCGGCCTTGAGAAGGATGCGCTGCATGGTCTGGAGGAACGTCTTGGGATTCTTTGGCTTGACAATCTCGCGAGCCAAAGTCTCACCGTTGCTCTGGTAAAAAGTAATGTTACCAATCTTGCCTACGGCTCCATACAGATTTTGATTCATTTTTGCCATAATTGCAACTTTCTTAAAATTAATAATGGAATCCTACCCCTGGGCACTGCAGTCTAAATATTTCCCAGATTGGAATTCTGCTGCAAAGATATGACAATTCTGGATAGCATCGGCGGGAAAAAGAGCCTCTCTCCCGCCAATCAACAAATAATCAATACTTTATCAATAGTTAATCAATTTTCCGTCTGCTATATCAGCCTGTTCCAGTTCGGGTAATCCGTTTCAAACAGGCCCGCCTCGTGGAGCACATTCCACAGGGCCCTCGATGTATCGGTGCAAAGGTTGGCTTTCTTGAACTTCTTCACCAAGATAGCAATTTCTTTGTCCTTCTTTCCCGCCACCTTTTCCAAGAATCGCCTTATCGCGGCATCGTCTGAGAAATAGGGGGATAGTTTCAGCACAAGTTCATAGTTCTCGTCCTTGTTAATCCCTGTGGCGTATGGAAGCGACACATCCTCGCCCGGACGGAAATCATCCAGTTTTTCAAGTTTTTCTTCGTATTCGTCGGTCAGTTTAATCCCCAGACGATTCTTCAGGCCAAGTATAGTGTCCTTCACGTACTTGCGCTCCCAATACACTTTGTCCTCTTTTAAAGTAATCCAACGCATGGACTCTCCAGCCACGAGACCCTTCCATTCCGGATGGAGTTCTTCCATGGCCATCCCTGTTTCCTCGAAATGATCAACTGCTTCACTCAAGCCTTTGTCATTTTGACCCAATATATCTTTTTTCATATTTCCACCTTTCTTGTTTCTGCGACAAAGATAATGCAAATTTATGAAAGTTCCAAGTAAATTCCGAAAAATCGCTAAAAATACTGCAATCGCCCTCCAATTGTCCTCCACTTCTTCTCGCATCGTTTGCCAATCCAACTCATGCCTAACTCTAATTCCTGAATCGGAGAGGGATCGGAGAGGGATTGGAGAGGGATCGGAGCAAGGGTGGACAACGATTGGGAAACGGATGGATGAAGACTGGACAACGGCTGGATGAAGATTGGATGGCGGTTGGATGGTGATTGGACAACGGCTGGATGAAGATTGGATGAAAAATGGTGCAAGATTGGTGGGATAAGCGAGATGAGAAACAATGTAAATGAAAAAATGATTGGGAAAATTTGGAGAATTCAAATAGATTTTGTATTTTTGCCAGCGGAATAACAAGTTATGACATAATACAGGTTTGGCTTGTGCGTCATATAACTGAATAATAACTAAAAAACAATAACGACGATGAAAAGGTTTACTTCATTTTTCCTCACAGCGATGTGTTGCGCAATGGCCCTGTTGCCGACCGTTGATGCAAATGCACAAGTAATTGTCGATGGTATTTACTATAAAAAGAATGCGGTTGTAAAAGATGGGGGTAATTACTATAACCATTTACAAGGAGATGTTGCTATTGCCGATTATGTGGCTGAAGCGGGGGGTACCATTTCTAAGATTAGTGATCAGGCCTTTCAAAAGATGCAACCTCAGGTTAGATTTTCATTGCCTAATACAATTGAAGAAATTGGAGATTATGCTTTCAAGGAAGCAACAGGTTTGCAAAGTATCCAGTTGAATGAAGGATTAATGAAATTGGGCTATGAAGTGTTTATGAATTGCTCCAATTTGACAACTATAAATATTCCATCTACCCTGACTGAGATCTCTATGGGCACTTTCGAAGGATGTAGTTCTTTGTCAAGTATTGTTTTGCCATCCAATATTACGACAATTGGGGGTCATGCTTTTGCAGGCTGTACGTCTTTGCAAACCGTTAAAGGTAGCACAGCGGACGATATACAGGTAAAGAAAATATATGCAAATGCCTTTGCTGATTGTACGAATTTGCAACATATCGAATTCTCGGATCTGGAGAGTATTGAAGAAGGGGCATTTCGGAATTGTTCCAAATTAGAGCACATCACACTGCCTGAAAGTTTGATAAGAATCGGTGACTTTGTCTTCGCAAATACCGGCCTGAAGACTGTCACCGCTAACAGATCTTTTCCGCCAGGTATCAAAGCGAATGCGTTCGATGGTGTGGATTTGTCGCAATGTACACTCTATGTACCCTACGTTAGTAAGGATAAATATATGGAAGCCGAAGTATGGAAGAAGTTCGGAAAAATAGTGGGGACTGATAATGGTGGAGTTTTCGTCGCCAGATGTAAAATAGGAGATTTCTATTACGATTTTTATGATAACTTCACGGCGAAACTCGTTTGGGATAAAAGTTATGCTAGTCTGAGTGGATTCGTGGCCGTTCCTGTTTCTTTAACCAGAGAGGGGTATACCTACACCGTAACGGCGATACAGGGAGGCGTGTTTGAAAATTGTAAGGAATTGACCAAAGTCATTCTGCCAAATACAATAACCGAACTTCCGGATGAAACTTTCAAAGGATGTTCCGCGTTGACGAGTGTCACGCTGCCCACATCTTTAAAGAGAATAGGAAAGAGTGCATTCGAAGAGAGTGGTATAACGTCTATTAATATTCCTTCGACTGTGACATCGCTCGGTATCAGTGCTTTCAAGAACTGCAAATCATTAACATCCATTTCATTATCGGATGGAATAACTGATATACCCAATTACTGTTTCGAAAAAAGCGGACTAAATAACGTAAAAATACCATCAGCAGCAAAAGCAATCGGCATTAGAGCATTTGGCGATTGCTTTGACCTTTCAAGTATCATTATTTCTGTTAACGTGACTAGTATTGGAGATGCTGCCTTTTTGGGGTGTAGTGAGTTAATGTCCATCAAGTGCAATAACCCAAAGCCCGTGGATTTGTCTTCTGCCCCAAGTGTGTTCTTTGGTGTAAACCATAAAAAATGTTATGTCTATGTGCCTTCTGGTTCAGGAATACCCTATCGCAACGCACGTGAATGGAGTAGTTTTCACAACATCTGCGATGAAGGAGTGAACAAAATAATCAAAATAGGCGACTTATATTACCAACTGAATGTAGATAGAACGGCTATGGTGACCTCTGAGACTTCAGGAACAGACAATTATTCCTCTCTCAGCGGAGAAATAACCGTGGAAGACAAAGTCGATTACCGTAATCTCGAATATAAGGTAATAGGCGTGGAGCCTCAAGCATTTCAAAATTGTACAGGTATTACCAAGGTGAACCTGCCCAAGGTCATGGACATCATCTACGGATCTGCTTTCAAGAATTGTACAAACTTAGCAGATATTAATATTCCGGCTACCTTGACACACCTTGACCACTATGCCTTCAATGGCACTAAACTCTTCAACGACAACAAAGATGAAGATGGAGCCGTTTATTACGACCATTGTCTTATCTATTATCCGCTGAACAGCAAAGAAGGGAATTATGAGGTAAAACCGGGAACACGTCTCCTTGCGTCCTATGTGTTTAGTGGCGATGTTAAATTGAAAGGACTCATTCTGCCCGAAGGTCTGCAATGTATCTGCAAATATGCCCTCGACGGAATGCAGCGTCTCGAGACCTTAAGTCTGCCAAGTTCGGTGTACTTTGTGGCAGACGGTTTCTGTAACAATGCCAAGAAACTTTCCACGATTTATAATTACATGAAGACACCATTGGATGTGTCGGAGGTGAAGAACTGTTTCGAGAATGTGAGCCAGAATCTGTGTACTCTTTATGTACCCGCTGGAAAACGCACAACCTATCAGAAAGCCGAGAAATGGAAAGACTTCTCGATTATGGAGATGACTGCTGTCTATACCGTCACTTTTGAGGACTATGATGGGCGTAAGATTAGCGTGCAACAAGTGCCGAAAGATGCTGATGCCATTAAGCCGAATGACCCGAACCGTGAGGGATATGATTTCACTGGTTGGGACGAAGACTTCACCAACGTTCAGACCGACCTGACCGTTACCGCCCAATACGAGCGACAAACTTATACGGTATTGTTCGTGGACGGTTATACAGATGGTGTGCTTGATACCCAATACATCGAATATGGCGAATCGGCTATCGAGCCGGAGGTACTGACACACGATGGCTACGCCTTCATCGGCTGGGACAAGGAGTTCGATGTCATCACAGAGAATATCATTGTCACGGCTCAATACATCATCCCCGGTGATGTCAACGGTGACGGCCAGGTGAACATCGCAGATGCTGTGGCCATTGCGAACTACCTGTTGGGCAAAACCGTCAAGGGCTTCAACGAGGCTGCTGCCGACATTAACTTCGACGGCGTCATCAATATCGCCGACATCGTGGCTGTGGCGAACATCCTCCTCAGTGGCAAATAAGAGTTAATTCACTAAATTCACAACATTTATGAAAAGGCTATTACTTTTTTTATTCGTGGCTCTGTGCTTCATGGTGGATGCCCAAGCCCAAGAATGGAAGACACTCGACACTCAGGCATGGGTCCGAGAATGGCGTACGATGGACAAAGCGTTCGTGGGACCTGCCAAAACGGATAAGACCGGTGCCTATAAGGTCCATGTACGCAGCGAGGCACAGGCACTTGCCGCTGGTAACATGCCCGATAATGGAAATGGCCACATTGAAAAATGGGACACGCAGTTCTTCATTACTTTTGGCTCCAAGAATGCCTTAAGGCTTGGTGACGTCCTTTCTGTCTCGTTTATGGTAAAAGCAGATGTCGCAACTCAATTCGACACATACTCGGAAACAGAGCCAGGAAACTATCTCGATTGGAAGGCTATAGGCGTCGTGGATGCCACGACTAAGTGGAAAGAGGTATCCAGAGAGGTGACGGTAGATGACAATAACAAAGGTTTGGCAGAAGGCACCTATACCATTGCCATCAACCTCGCCGACGGCAACGAGAACAATGTCTACTTTAAGGATATTGTTGTAAAACTGAAGCGCACGACATCTATTGACCATTGGGAAGACATCATCATCAATGGTGACTTGACGGACGACGATATGGATTGTTTCTATCAGAGAGTCTATCCTGCAGCAGATGCGTCGCAGGCAGCAGTCACCGACGGAGCAATCGTTATCAACAGCCCCGTAAAGGTAGAAAATGACTGGGACACAAGTTTCTTTATTGTGTTGCCACAGACATTGCCCGCCGGTGCGAAGTTCAAAGTCCACTTCGATTGTAAAGCCAGTGTTCCTGTGACTGTTGGCACCCAGACGCATAACGCTCCTACGGAGTATATCCATTGGGATTGTATTGGCGATGTGCCTTTCGGTACCGGATGGTCAACTTACGAAACGACAGCAACCGTTTCCGATGAGAGTGACGGCAGTGATTCCGGTGGGGGCTATACAAGAGATTTCCACACCATCTGCTTCAACCTGTCAAAAAATCAGGAAGTCACTTACTACTTCAAGAACATCAGGGTGGAGATTCCTGTCTATAGCGATGAGGTGGAAAGCAACAAACTTGTAGAATTGCCTGCTGGCGTGGAGGTGCAGAAATGGATGATTGACGGAACGATGATCGAGTCAACCACTCACACCACTAAGGGAATTAACTATCAGACGCAGGTGGCCTTCGATGGTACCGATGTCTATGTGCAAGGGCTGTCCTACACGTTCAGGGATGCATGGCTGAAAGGAACGCTCAACAAAACGACCGACCTTATCACCTTCCCACGCGGACAATATGTCGGCGAGACAGAAGACTACTATGCTTACATGATAGGCTATGAAGAAGGCGAAACATGCGATATTGTCCTACAATACGATGCCGAAAAGAGCACACTGACACAGGTGACACCAAAAATCATTAACAGCGCCTCCTGGGTGGCTCCAGTTTCAATCGATACTTGGAAAAACCTTGTAATCTATAAATACAAGACATATACCGAATACGATGCTTCGACACAGACGCTGACATATTATTATGATGGCAAGTACAATATTCGAGAAGGCGAAACGGAACTGTACGACCCCATTGGCAATCCCGATGCCGTGCGCTTCGCCGGCTACAGCGACAAGGTGACCAAGGCCGTGATCGACCCCTCAATGAAGGACGCACCGTTGACTTCAATGGAGGGAATGTTCTATGGTGGGATGGACCCGGAGACATTCATTTTTTATAACCTATCAAAAATGACGACCATCGAAGGACTGGAGAACCTCAACACGTCCAATGTAACGGATATGAATAACATGTTCTTAATGTGCTCATCACTGACTTCGCTCGACCTCAGTTCGTTCAACACCTCCAACGTAACGAATATGGGCAGCATGTTCTCTGCGTGCTCATCACTGACTTCGCTCGACCTTAGTTCGTTCAACACCTCCAACGTAACGGATATGGGCGGTATGTTCTTAGGCTGCAATGCGCTCAAGATAGTTGACGTTACCCCATTCGATGTCTCTAAGGTGACGAACATGAGTATGATGTTTGGCAGTTGCAAGGAACTGACAACCATCTGTTGCAACACTGACTGGCGCACAAGCCCGGCCCTGACCAATTCCTATCTGATGTTCTCCGGCTGCAAAAAGATTGTCGGCGACAAGGGAACGACGCTCATCGATGATAAAAACTGGGATGCAACCTATGCCCATCCCGACGGTGGCACAAGTGACCCGGGCTATTTCTCCATTTACCACAAGGGTGATGCCGATGGTAACGGCGTGGTAAATACTGCCGACATAGTAGCCATTTCGAACTACATGATGGGCAATCCGCCCGCCGGCTTTAGCAAGGCTTCAGCAGACGTCAACCTCGACGGCATTATCAACATCGCCGACATCGTAGGCTTGGCGAACATCCTCCTCGAATAATAAGATTTCATATCATGAAGAAATTGATGACACTGGCAGCCGCAGTGTATAGTCATGGGGACAGGCACCTGGGTATGGGTGCCTGTTTTCATGGCAATTTTTTTGCTATATTCCTGATGGTCTCGTAATTCATGCCAGTAACTCTTGAGAGTTGTCTTGGCCTGACAT
>JAFWTK010000259.1 GCA_017518935.1 Prevotella sp. | reverse complement strand
TTACCGGTTATGCTGATGCCGGTACGGGTAACGACAGGATCAACGACCGTCTGGCCGCAGGTCGTGCCGACAGTGTTGTGAAGTCACTCGTCAATGATTATGGTATTGCCCAGGGTCGTATCAGTTACGATTCGAAGGGTAGCCGTGTGCAGCCGTTCGCAGAGAATGACATGAACCGTGTCTCTATCTGTATTGCTGAATAAGGTCATGAGAAACTGTTTATTGGCACTTTTGGCTGTGTTATGTCTCGCCTCTTGTAAGCCAAAACGACAGGTAAACGTACAGCAAGGACCTGCTGTCATTGAATTCGACAATGATGAGCGCACCTATAACTTCGGTACGGTATCAAGGCAACAGGGCAGTATCAGCCATGATTTTGTGTTTGTCAATAAAGGCAGTGAGCCTTTTGTCATTCACGACACGGAGTCAAGTTGCGGCTGTCTTGAGGCAAAGTATAAGAAGTCACCTGTCCGTGCGGGCAGAGAGTCTCGCATTACGTTGGTGTTGGATCTTCATGACGTACCAGATGGTTATGTGAAGCGTTCTGTATATGTAAATAATAACTCCCAGAACCGTCCGAATGTGCGGTTGGTGATGGAAGGTATTGTTGAGGAATAAAGAAACTGGCACGGTATTTCACCGTGCCAGTTTCTATTTTATTTCTACCCTGTGACAGTCTGCCCTGAATAACAGGCACATCATTGCCCATGGTGGTTATATTGAGTTAATGATTCTGCTGTTTGCTTCGTCTATGATGTTGATGTCTATGGATTTCAAATAGATTTCCGTCGTTTTCTGATTAGTATGCCCCATTCCCCGGCTGATTACCTCGATTGGCATCTTCAACTGCCGTGCAATGCTTGCCCACGAGTGTCGTGCACAATACATTGACAGTGCCCGATTGATTCCTGCCCTTTTGCCTATTTCCTTGAGGTCATGATTGATTTGTGACTGGATATTCCTGTATTGGTTCCGCTCCTTGCCATTGGATGTGTGGATCAGAGGCAGTAGGAATTCACTCGAACTGCAGGTATATCTATTGACGATATCCTGCATTTTTCCCTCCCATCGGATGGTGAGATACTGTCCTGTCTTATGGCGCTTATAGGTCATGACACCATTCTTTATATCCGCCTTTTTCAGATAGGCCATATCTACAAAGGACATCCCCCGTGTATAGAAACTGAATAGAAACATATCGCGGGCAAATTGCAACTTCGGCTCTGCTATGGTGAGACTGTTCAACACCTTCATTTCATCTAATGAGATAGCGCGCTTGGATGTTTTGGCAATCCCTGTATATACATGTCGAAAGGGATGGCTGTCTGTCACTAATCCTTGCTCCACAGCCCTGTGGTACACTGCGCGAAGTATCCTCATGTAAAAGGAAACGGTGTTCATTGCCAGACACTGTTCTCTTAGGTAGACTTGATATGCGTCCAATAGTTCTTCCGTAACATGGCTCAGAGGTGTATCTTTGGCTTGCATGAACTCATGGAATTTCCTGAATGCAGCCTTATATGTCTCCAGCGTACGCAGATTGCCACTTTTCTGAAGACGACGGATTTGTACTTTGAAGAATTCGAAGAAAGATGTTTCCTTCTGGGGGGGTGCAGTACCCTGCACGAATGTGGCAGAAGGATTCCTGTAGTTGATGATTATTTCATTTTTTTGGAGTAGTTCCTCCAGTTGTTGTTGTGATAAATGAATGATGATGTTAGGCATTTTTTGCAAAAATACAAAAAAACTCCTTCACATGCGGTTTTTACTGATGGAAAAATCAAGTCCCCACAAAGGGCTTGCAACCTTTGTGAGGACTTATGTGAGGGGGCTTATTTATTCAGCGATACAGATAGAGACGCGGTTCATGTCGTTCTCTGCGAATGGCTGCACACGGCTACCCTTCGAGTCGTAACTGATACGACCCTGGGCAATACCATAATCATTGACGAGTGACTTCACAACACTGTCGGCACGACCTGCGGCCAGACGGTCGTTGATCCTGTCGTTACCCGTACCGGCATCAGCATAACCGGTAATCACGACCTTTGAATTGGGATACTTCTGCAGATAGTCGGCGATATCCTTCACCTTCCGGGCCTCCTCAGGACGGATGTTGGTCTTGTTGATCAGGAAGAAGATGTCACGGCGGAGCGGCTCAATCTTCTCCTCAACAACGGCTGCAGCCGGAGCGGGAGCCGGAGCGGGCTGAACGACGGGCTGTGGCTCTGGAGCGGGCTCTGGAGCGGGTGCGGGAGGCGGAGGCAGGATCTTGTTGTAGGTCTTGCCGAGATTGATCTTCAGACCGATAAGGCCATTGAAATACCAGTCTGCCTTCATCTTGTTACCGCTATGCTTCTTTGAATTATACTTATCGCTGAGGATATTCGCATTACCCTCAATGGTCAGGGCAACGGCATCGCTCAGACGGAAGGCTGCCTCAAGACCGCCACGGCCGAACA
>JAFWTK010000258.1 GCA_017518935.1 Prevotella sp. | reverse complement strand
TAGCGATTTATCGTTTCGGCTCGTTCGTGGTACTCCCCGGTATCAATCCTGCCATGTTGAATAAACTCCAGGAACAGACTGCCGGTGGTCTGATGTCGCTGCTCGATATGTTCTCCGGTGGTGCATTTTCCAATGCGTCAATCTTCGCACTTGGAATCATGCCATACATCACTGCTTCCATCTTGATGCAACTTCTCGCAGTCGCTGTGCCTTATTTCCAGAAGATGCAGCGCGAGGGTGAGAGCGGACGCAAGAAGATCAGTGCCTATACCCGTTACCTGACGGTGGCTATCCTGGCCTTCCAGGCTCCGGGCTATCTGATCAACCTGAAGATGCAGTCGGGCGCAGCCTTGGCATCAGGAATCTCCTGGTCTGCCTTCATGGTTCCTGCCATCATCATCCTTTCTGCAGGAAGTATGTTCATCCTCTGGTTGGGTGAGCGCATTACTGATAAAGGTATTGGAAATGGTATCTCGCTGATCATTATGATCGGTATCATTGCCCGCCTGCCGCAGGCATTTATCCAGGAAGTAACCTCACGTTTCACCGCCATTACCAGTGGTGGTCTCGTGATGTTCCTCGTCGAGATTATCATTCTCTATGCAGTTGTATGCGCGGCTATTGTTCTGGTACAGGGTGTCCGCAAGGTGCCTGTACAGTATGCAAAACGTCTTGTCGGCAACAAGCAGGTAGGCGGTGCCCGTCAGTATATCCCACTGAAGTTGTTTGCAGCCAATGTGATGCCTATCATCTTCGCACAGGCCATTATGTTCATCCCCCTGTCACTCGCACAGTGGATGAGTCCGGAGAGCACCTCACCGGTCATGCAGGTCATTCGTACGATGATGGATCATCATTCATTTGCCTACAACATCGTCTTTGCGATACTGATCATCGCATTCACCTATTTCTATACGGCTATCACGCTGAATCCGACGCAGATGGCTGAGGATATGAAGCGCAACAACGGTTTCATCCCGGGTGTCAAGCCCGGTAAGGAGACCGCAGAGTATATCGACACTGTGATGTCACGCATCACCCTGCCGGGCTCTCTGTTCATTGCCTTCATCGCTATCATGCCCGCTTTCGCTAGCCTGTTGAATGTACAGGATGCTTTTTCTCAGTTCTTCGGTGGAACATCACTGCTGATTCTCGTCGGTGTCGTGCTCGACACACTGGCACAGATTGAGTCTCACCTGCTGATGCGTCACTACGACGGTCTGCTCAGTTCCGGTCGTATCCACGGCCGTGGCATGGCGGCTTACTAATCTTCTATGAAGATATTTCTGAAGACTGAAGATGAAATAGAACTAATGCGCCAGGCGAACCAACTCGTTGGTAAAACGCTTGGCGAATTGGCGAAACATATCAAACCTGGTGTAACGACCCTCCAGTTGGATCAGATTGCCGATGCGTTCATCCGTGACCACGGTGCCGTTCCGACATTCAAGGGGTTCCCGAATCCCTACGGAGGACCGTTTCCTGCCAGTATCTGCACATCGGTCAATGATGTGGTGGTGCATGGCGTTCCTAACAAGGAGACAGTGCTGAAAGAGGGAGACATCATCTCCATCGACTGCGGTACACTCCTCAATGGCTTCAACGGCGACTCCTGCTATACGTTCTGTGTAGGCGAGATCTCTGAAGAGGTCAGGCAGTTGCTCAAGACCACGAAGGAAGCGCTCTACCTCGGTATCGAGGCGGCACAGGCAGGAAGGCACCTCGGAGATATCAGCAGTGCGGTGCAGGACCACTGCGAGGCCCACGGCTATGGCATCGTCCGCGAACTGACCGGTCACGGTATCGGTCGTGAGATGCACGAAGACCCGCAGGTGCCAAACTACGGTCGGCGAGGCAACGGTGTGATGCTGAAAGCCTCGATGTGTATCGCTATAGAACCGATGATTACGATGGGTAAGCGTGACATCTGGCTTGATGCCGACCGTTGGACTATCCGTACGCGTGACGGCAAGCCTGCAGCCCATTTCGAGCACACGATATGCATCCGTAGGGGTAAGGCTGAGATTTTATCATCGTTTGAGGAAGTAGAGAAAATAGAAGGTAAACTATATTAAACAGTAAGAATGGCAAAGCAAGGTGCTATTGAGCAGGACGGAACAATTGTAGAGGCGTTGTCAAATGCCATGTTCCGCGTGGAATTGGAGAATGGCGTGCCCATCATCGCCCACATCTCGGGTAAGATGCGTATGCACTACATCAAGATTCTGCCAGGCGATAAGGTGAAGGTGGAAATGAGTCCTTACGACCTGACAAAAGGTAGGATTGTATTCAGATACAAATAAACAAGAAACAAGAATATGAAGACAAGAGCATCATTGAAGAAGCGTACCCCGGACTGCAAGATTGTCCGCCGTAAGGGACGCCTGTTCGTCATCAACAAGAAGAACCCGAAGTATAAAATGCGTCAGGGTTAATGTTAAATAAGCATAAAATGTGCGGAGGTTTGAGAAAATCTTCGTACCTTTGCATGCTTTTTAGCAGAATTTCGAAATTTAACGT
>JAFWTK010000257.1 GCA_017518935.1 Prevotella sp. | reverse complement strand
GGTTCTTCTGATCATTTTTGTCAGGAAATTCGGCCATCCTGGTATTTGTCGCGCCATAATTATTGGTGGTATGCTTATTCTGGGGCAAAGATACAAACTTATTCTCAAACCTCAAAATATTATCCAAGAAAAATGATCAGTGGAACCGTCCCCGTGATCGTGCCGTGATCGTGCCGTGATCACAAAATTACTTGATATATTTTACCTTTGAGGCATCGCGTGGCTTGGCGGCAGGCTTCTCGTCAGGATAGCCGATGGCAAGGATGTAGTTCAGTTTGTAGTCGGCAGGAATGTCGAGTCGGTCGAGGAAGAACTTGCACTTTTCATTCGATACCAAGAATCGTACAGGGCCACCAAGGCAACAAGTGCCAAGACCCAACGCCTGAGCGGCCAGCATCATATTCTCGCCAAGAAGTCCTGCATCCAGTTCGCCACCTCCTTTGGCAGGAGTGCAGACACAGATGAGGGCAGGCGCACCATAAAACTGACTCCTACCAGCGGCCTCGTTCACGTCGGCAATCAACTTCTGGTCCTCTACCACACGGACAATCCACGGCTGGGCATTCATACCGCTAGGGGCATTGATACCTGCTTTAACAACGGTCTCCAGTGTTTCATGCTCCACCGGTTTGTCGAGATACTTACGGATGGAACGACGGTTCATCATGTTCTTCAGCACAGGATTCACCAACATCGCAATATCGGCCTCCACGGCACTCATCTTGTCGGTAGGCTCATAGCGTTTCAGCACTTGCCCGTCACATGAAACGAGAAACTTGGTGAAGTTCCATTTGATGTCGGCTTTCTTGTCATAGTCGGCATCCTGTCTGCGGAGCATCCCGTCCATCATCTTTCCTCGCTGATCCTCGGTGTCGAAGCCGCTGAAACCTTTCTGCGCCTTCAACCATGTGTACAGCGGATGTGCGTTCTCACCATTTACCTCGATTTTGTCAAACTGGGGAAACTCTATATCGAAGTTGGCCGTACAGAATTGGTGGATCTCCTCAATCGTGCCGGGAGCCTGTTGACCGAATTGGTTGCAAGGGAAGTCAAGAATCTCAAAACCCTCCTTTGAATACTTCCCATAGAGTGCTTCCAAGTCCTTGTACTGGGGCGTGAATCCACAACGCGTCGCGGTGTTCACAATCAGCAGTACCTTGCCCTTGTACTTGGCCAGCGACACGTCCTTGCCCGCATCATCTTTTACCGTAAAATCATAAATACTCTGTGCCGAAAGGGTCAGCACGCCCATCATTGCCATCAGGCATACAATCAGTCTTTTCATAATCGTTATCGTTTTTGTTGGTTCATCTGATGAAACATTTTGCAAATTTACGCAAAAAATCCCGAAGTGTTATTATTTTACCTCGGGATTTATATTTTATTGGGAAATTTCTATGCAATCCCTATAGCCGCTGTGGTCAAGTTATGGAGACCACAGGACATACACATACCTTAGGCATACCCTTAGCATACCCTTAGCATACCCTTAGCATACCCTTGGCATACCCTTAGCATACCCTTGGCATACCCTTAGCATACCCTTGGCAAGTCTAAGCAAGCCCTTGGGACTTGCCAACAGTATGCGAAGAGCGAAGGAAGATGCTCGTTAGGTCGATACAGGCACTAATGGTTTGCCTTATAAGTCGCGATACGTTTCGCTGCGTTGTCCTTGATGTTGTTGTAGAAGAACGGGTGCTGAATCTCATATTCGCCTGTTTCCTTGTTTGGTCTGAGCGAACCCTTGTTCTCGCTGGCGGGTGCGTAGGTTTCATCGCGCTTCCAGTTGATGGGATTGATGCTGACTGTGTCTTTCATCACCCCATTCTCCAAGGCCAGCAGACATGTCATCATCTTCGTGAGACTGGCAATGGGTCTTGGTTCGTCGGCATATTTCTGGCTGATGATCATACCTGTGGAGTCGTCAACAAGGATCCAAGCCTGGGCTGACAATGTGCAGAGTTGCTCAAAACCCGCTGTCAGCCAACAGAGTGCAGCAATAAGGGATGATAATATCGTCTTCATTTGGCTGCAAAGTTACACAGAAAATCTGGAAATAGCACTTAAATAATCATAAATTCTTACCTCTCACCTCTTACCTCTCACCTCTTTTTATTACCTTTGCACAGTTTTAATTCGAATTGAAATATGAAGATTGCTTTAATCGGCTACGGAAAGATGGGCAAGATGATAGAACAGATAGCCCGCGACCGTGGTCATGAAATCGTGAGTATCATTGACATTGACAACCAACAGGACTTCGACAGTCCTGAGTTCGCATCGGCAGATGTTGCCATCGAGTTTACCGCGCCGCAGGTGGCCTACGGCAACTACCTGAAAGCCTGGGCAAAAGGTGTGAAGGTGGTGAGCGGCTCGACAGGTTGGATGACGGAGCATGGGGAAGATGTGAAGAAGGCGTGTGCCGAGGGCAAGACATTGTTCTGGGCGTCGAACTTCAGCATTGGCGTGGCCATCTTCTCGGCAGTGAACCGCTATCTGGCGAAGATCATGAACCAGTTCCCGCAGTACGATGTGGAGATGGAAGAGACACACCACGTGCATAAACTCGACCATCCCTCAGGCACAGCCATCACGCTGGCGGAGGAGATAGTGGAAAATATTGACCGCAAGGAGGCCTGGAAGGAAGATACCACCGACAAGAAATATCTCCGTGTGGATCATATCCGTCGTGGTGAGGTGCCTGGCATCCATACCATCCGCTATGACTCGGATGCCGACCTGATCACCATCACCCACGATGCACACAGTCGCAAGGGCTTTGCACTGGGTGCCGTATTGGCTGCGGAGTATACGAAGGATCATCAAGGGTTGCTGACGATTTCAGACATGTTCAAATTTTAACATACGCCCTAAAAGAGTTTAAACTTTTGCGTCTGGTGCAACTGGCAACGGGAAGAATGGCGTCAAAAGGGCATAATGTAACCAAAGTAAGAGACAAATGATTGATAAAAAGAAAGAGAAACTGAATCCGAAGAAGCAGTGGGCGAAATTCATCGTCGTGCTGGTGCTTTATCTGCTGTTCCTGTATTGGGTGAAGTCATGGTGGGGCCTGCTGGTCATCCCGTTTATCTTCGATGTGTATATCACCAAGAAGATCAAATGGCAGTGGTGGAAGGAGTCGGAAGGTCCTGTGAAATGGATTATGTCGTGGGTCGATGCCCTCGTGTTCGCTCTTGTGGCCGTCTACTTCATCAACCTGTTCTTCTTCCAGAACTACGTGATTCCATCGAGTTCTTTGGAGAAGTCGTTACTGACAGGTGACTACCTCTTCGTGTCGAAGGTGAGTTACGGCCCGCGCATCCCGCAGACCCCGTTGACGATGCCCCTGACACAGCACACGCTGCCCATGATAGAGTGCAAGAGTTACATCGAGTGGCCCAAGTGGGACTACCGTCGCGTGAAGGGTCTGGGCAATGTACAGTTGAACGACATCGTGGTGTTCAACTATCCCGCTGGTGACACGCTCTGCTCTGCCATGAAATACCAAGCACTCGACTTCTACCGACTCTGTTACGAGATAGGCTATCAGCGCTATCCGCAGCGCCCCGACCCCGACTCCTTAGATGCTGATGTGCGCAGGCAACTGTTCGAGGCCATCTATCAGGGCGGCAGGCAGTTTATCGAGGAGAACTTTCAGGAGTACGGCGAGATCATCACCCGTCCGGCAGACCGCCGCGAGAACTACGTGAAGCGCTGCGTGGGACTGCCCGGACAGACCTTGCAGATCAAGGATCATATCGTCTATTTAGATGGGAAGGCCAATAAGGAACCAGAGAATGTGCAGTACACCTACCGCCTGAAACTGAAACAGCGGCTGAGCGACGAGGTGATGAAGGACCTCGGCATCACGATGGAGGACCTGATGAGTCTGAACACCCTGGGCTACATGCCGCTGACGAAGCGTGCCGTAGAGGAACTGAAACGACAGGGCTACGTGGACGACATCGCCCTGAATACGGAGGCTGAGGAGTGGGACATCTACCCGCTGAACGGCAATCTGCACTGGACAAGAGACAACTACGGACCCGTCTGGATTCCGAAAAAGGGCGAGTCCATCGCCCTGAACATGGATAATATCGCCATCTACGAGCGGCCCATCCGTACCTACGAGGGTAACGACCTGGTGGTGAAGGACGGCAAGATATTCATTAATGGCGAGGAAGCGAAGGCCTATACCTTTAAGTTGGACTACTACTGGATGATGGGTGACAACCGCCATAACTCGCTCGACTCACGCTACTGGGGCTTCGTGCCGGAGGATCATATCGTGGGCAAGCCCATCTTCATCTGGTGGAGCAGTGACCCGGATCGCAGTGGCTTTGGCGGTATCAGATGGAACAGGCTGTTCCGCTTCGTGGATAATATAAAATGACGGTGGGAAATGAGTAATGTTGATTACCCCAATAGTCAGAAATCCGTGGAGGATAGGCATGTACCCAAGAAGGGCGTGCGAGGTAATCATCATTCTTCATTTCTCAATTCTCGTTTCTCATTTCTCTTATCCCTGGCGATCGCCTTTGTGGTGATGCTGGCCTTCCGGGCACTGGTGATGACGGTCTGTACCATTGAGGGTGACGGACTGGCACCACAGTTTGTGGAAGGTGACAGGGTGGTCATCAACCGTTGGAGTTACGGATTACGCACGGGCAAGAAGGGAGGGCTCTTCGATTATGGTCGTCTCTGTCGGCAGGAAGTGAAAAAGGGCGATTTCATCGCCTTTGAGGACTCCTTGGGGCAGGTGCTCATCTGTCAGTGTACGGCTGTGCCGGGTGATACTGTTTATACCCTAAAGGGGCAACCTCCATGTGTGGTTCCCGGCCTTTTCAACTGCGATGATCAGGATTATTACTGGGTGAGAAGTGTCAGCAAGAACAATCCCATCGATAGTCGCCAGTTAGGTTTTATCCCGGAAGAACGCATCATCGGCAGAGCCTGTCTGGTACTATTCAGTCGTGACCCACAAGCGCCTTTTTGGAAAGGCTATCGTTCTGACCGTCTGCTGCTGCCGAAATGACAACGCTGTTGAGTACGACCTACTTCGGGCCCGTGCAGTGGTACCAGAAACTCTATCGTAGTGAGGCGGTGGAGATAGAACAGTGGGAGAGTTTTCAGAAACAGACCTACCGCAACCGCTGCCAGATTGCCACCACCAACGGGGTGCAGGCACTGACGGTACCGGTGGAACGGCATAATGTTCAAGATATCAAAGAGGTTCGGATTAGCGATCACGGCAACTGGCGTCATCTGCACTGGAACGCCCTGCAGAGTGCCTACGGCGAGAGTCCGTTCTTTGACTACTATCAGGACGACATCCGTCCTTTCTTCGAGAAGCGATGGACGTTTTTGCTGGATTTCAACGAGGACATCCGACAAATAATGTGTGAGTTGATTGATATCCAGCCGGAGGT
>JAFWTK010000256.1 GCA_017518935.1 Prevotella sp. | reverse complement strand
TCAGCACAGCCTCGTATTTCTTCCAGGACCGGTCGCTGACATCGAACTTAGCCTCAGCCAGGAGTTTCGGATCTCTGGGTCCGAAGCCAAAGCCGCGGCCTTGTGGCGGTGCAACCAACGCTACACGCACCTTCTTGGCACCACCGATATTACGGAAGAACACAGAGAAGTCATACTGAGCACCGGCTTTCACAGAGATACCGTCGAAGCCGTCGTTCTGGATACCATAACCCGTCCAGCCGCGATAGTCATAAAACTCCTTGGCACGCTCTGTGTGCAGACGCATGTAGGTGGGGTTATTGGCGTTCAGGGGATTGTCCATCCGCACAAACATCGTTCCCAGCGAGTGTCCTGGGCGAATCTGCTTCCAGGCCGTGCCTGGACCCCATCCGTCACGCTCTGCGGGACTGTACTCAAACGAGCCGTTCTGTACTAACTCGGCATAGAGGCCACCGTCAGCACTGCTGCTGATGTCCTCGAAGAAGATGCCGATCAATTCGTCACTAATGGCCTTGCCGCCAGCAGGGGCTTTCATGGCCTTCTGGGCGGAGATACCCAATGAGACTGCCAAGAGGGCAGCAATTACGATTGATTTTTTCATATTTGAAGATTGATGTTTGAAATTTATGATTATTTTTATCTATTCATTTTTCACCAGACGGACTTCGTAGATTTCGCCAATCTGCTTACGGGGCTTGGCGACGAACTTCACACGGACTTGTTTCTTGTCCTTGAGCAGTTCGGCAGGTACGGGATAGGTCTCGTACTTAAATTCGGAGATACGGTACTTGCCCGTATTGTTCACCTCCTTCACCAACACATCATCGACGAAGATATCAAACTCGTGGCTCTTCCACTCGCCTACGCCCCAGTATTTCAGACGGAGACTCAGGTCTGTCTGTCCGCCTGTCTGCATCAGGTAACTGAAATAGTGGCCGTCGCTGGCATCACGGAAGAAGACATCGTTGGTATTGCCCACCTGCGAGCGGTCGGTCTCCATGAAATGATCTGCCTCAGGCTGCTGTTCACCAGGCTGTACCTTGTCGACGGTGCGAGCCTCCAAAGCCTGACGCTCCTGTTCCTTTTTAGCCAAGTCGTCGAGATAACCCTTATAGTTCTCTTCCGAAAGGGCCAGCCAGTACATCATATATCGGGCATCGTGAATCTCGAAGAAAGGCTGTATCTCACTGTGAATGGCATTTTCCATCTTTGTGGAGAGGGTGAAATGGAGGGGCTTGCCAGCAATAGGTTGCAACTGGTTGGCGATATTCTCTAAATTATCATTCACAAGAATTGGGGCCTCGTTGATGGGCAGTTTCTTGCCGCTGGCGTACTGTCCGAAACGGCTGTCGTCAGCAATCAGGTGAGCCAGATCTTCAGTGCCCGTCTTCGCAGCCAGCATGATAGGACCATGCATCATGGCGATATACTGAGGCTCATTGGGCAGATACTTGATACTGTTGTGCATCGGGAAGGTGATGTCGATGATATCTCCCTTCTTCCATTTGCGGTTGATGGTGACGTACGACGACGGACCAGTGATGATCTGGACAGGCTGGCCATTTACCTTCACCTCAAATGAACTTGGCTTCACCCATCCGGGATAGCGCACCAGCAACGGGAATTCGCCCTTGCCATTGGTGATGGTGATACGGCTCGTCTCAGCGTAAGGGAAGGCTGTCTCCTGACGAAGGGTAAGACCCTTTTCTCTCCAGTTCAGTTCAGAGGCTACGAAAAGGTTCACATAGAGGGCATCGCCCACATGCGTATAGATGAACTGGCCGAACTTGCCGTGATTCTCCATACCTGTACCCACACAGCACCACATGGCCTCATTGGGCGCGGAGTAGTTGCGATAGTGACGGGGCCTGGCCGGTGTGAAGTACACATAACCGCCATGCTCCGGATGCTGTGATGAAAGGATATGATTAAATGTCGCCAACTCGTAATAGTCGGCAAAACGAGCCTCAGGATTCCGACGGTGCAGTTCTTCCGTCAGTTTCAGCATATTATTGGTATTACAGGTCTCCGGACCATCGATGTCATTGATGAAGTCCATGCAGGCCTCCTTGCTGGGGAAGTGCTCGCGACGGCTGTTGCCACCAAAGGCCAGCGAACGCTCACCCGTCACGATGTCCCAGAAATAGATACTGGCATTGTGATAGGTCTCATCGCCAGAGAGTTCAGCGATACGCTCGAATCCCACCACCTTAGGCACCTGGGTGTTAGCGTGCATATTGTCGAGACAGTCCTGTCGCTGAGACAGTGGAACCAGCAGCCGGTGATGTGAGAAACGCTTGGCTGCATCGAGGTATTTCTTGTCGCCTGTGATGGCGTAGGCATCCGCCAGCACCTCGTTCATGCCACCGTGCTCTGTATGAAGCGTACGCTCTACCTGCGCATCAGAGAGTCCGGCTGTCAGGTCAATAGCCCAGTCACAGAAACCCAAGAAGAGTTGCTTGGCCTGTTCATTGCCGCAATACACCCATGCATCACGCAGGCCTGCGTACATCTTGTGAATATTATAATAAGGAACCCATGCCCCACTGTAGGCGCCAAAGTCACCCTTTTTGTAGTTTGACCAGATACGGTCACTCCCAGGTACACCGCCCACATAGCCCTTACCCCACTCGGGGTGGTTCTTGGCATTGGCATCGGCACAGGCCTGCAACTCACTGATGAAATACTCCATCCGCTCCCTACAGGCCTTGTCGCCTGTAGCGGCATTGATGGCCATTGCCGTCAGGTAGTGTCCACCCACATGACCATCGAGACCATCCCAGTTGGGATAACTCTTGGCCTTCGGGGTCAGGCCTGCTTCCTTGAGATAGGGAGCCAGCAGACGGTCACAGTCGTATTGTAAGAGCGTCTTGATATTCAGGTCGCGAGCCTTTTTCAACGGTCCGTCGAGCAGGGTGACATCCCCTAAGGGAAACTCATCGCAATAAAGCCGGTCTTGGGCTTGGATGCTGCCTGCGGTGAGGAGCATCATCATCGTGAAAGAAATTCTTCCAACGAGCATCGTCCTTTTATTCATGATTTGGTAGTAATTGTAAATCTGTGGCAAAGATAATCATTTTTTTCCGAATTCCTTGCTTATTTCAATTAAAAAGTGTATTTTTGCCACCAAGTAATCGAAAACAATAACAATATGAGACGTTTTGCGGCCTTAGTAAGCCTTTTTGCAATCTGTGTGGGCACAGCCGTTGCCCAAAGCGGGTATCCCTATACCCAAGTTCCCTTTACTTCGGTGAAGATCACGCCCAACACCTTCTGGGGCGACCGCATCCAGGCAGCCCGTGAGGTGACGATTCCATTAGCCTTCTCAAAATGTGAGAGCGAGCACCGCTACAAGAACTTTGAGATGGCTGCCTATACGCTTCAGCACCCGGGACATCCAGGTCTGAAGACACCAGAGTGGGATGTGGCAAAGTTCATGGGCTTTTCTTTTGACGATACCGATGTCTACAAGACTATCGAAGGCGCTTCGTATGTGTTGCAGACCTACCCCGATGCCAAACTCAAAGCCTATATTGACTCCGTGCTCGATGTGGTGGGAGCGGCTCAGGAGTCCGACGGCTATCTCTATACCGCCCGTACCATCAACCCGGAGCATCCGCACGGATGGGCTGCCAACAGGCGCTGGGCAGCAGAGGAGCATGCGAGTCACGAACTCTACAACCTTGGACACATGGTGGATGCCGCCTGTGCCCACTATCAGGCAACAGGCAGCACGAAGTTCCTCGACATTGCCAAACGCTATGCCGACTGTGTCGTGAAGGAGGTAGGCCCCAACCCCGGACAGGCCTGTGTGGTGCCAGGACACCAGATTGCGGAGATGGCACTGGCTCGACTGTATGTACTCACCGGTGAAAAGAAATACCTCGATGAGGCCAAGTTCCTGTTGGACTACCGGGGCAAGACACCTCATAAGGATGTCTATTCACAGAGCGACAAACCCGTCGTAGACCAGACGGAGGCATGGGGGCATGCCGTAAGGGCCGGTTATATGTATGCGGGTATGGCGGATGTGGCTGCCCTGCTTGGCGACTCTTCCTATATCAAGGCTATCGACACCATCTATGAGAATATTGTCAGCAAGAAGTATTACCTGACGGGAGGTGTGGGAGCCCGTCACGGGGGCGAGGCCTTCGGTGCCGACTACGAACTGCCCAACCTGACAGCCTATAACGAGACCTGCGCTGCCATCTCGATGGTGTATCTCTTCGAACGTATGTTTCTGTTGCATGGTGAGGCGAAATACATCGACTGTCTGGAACGTACCTTATATAATGGTGTCATCAGCGGCATGAGTGTCGACGGTGGTAAGTTCTTCTACCCCAATCCCCTCAGCAGCGACGGACGCTACCGTTTTAATGCCGACGGTACGATGACCCGCCAGCCCTGGTTCGGCTGTGCCTGTTGTCCCTCGAACCTCTGCCGGTTCATCCCCTCGATGCCGGGCTATGTCTACGGTGTACGCGACAACAACCTTTACGTGAACCTCTTCGCTGCCAATACCGCCACCATCCAGATAGGCGGTAAGAATGTGACCCTCGAAGAGACCACCCAGTATCCCTGGGACGGCGATATCAGCATCAAGGTGCTGCAAAATAAAGCCAAAGCCTTTAATATGATGATCCGTATACCGGGGTGGGTGCAGAATAAGGCAGTGCCCAGCGACCTCTATTCCTACAGCGACGATATTTTCTCAACCTACGACATCACCGTGAATGGCGAGCGCGTCGACAGCGAGTTGGAGAACGGCTATTTCGTCATCAACCGCAACTGGAAGAAGGGTGACCTCATCCGTATCCATTTCGACATGCCCGTACGCACTGTTGTAGCCTCTCCGAGAGTGACAGACGACAGGGGCCGTGTCGCCGTAGAGCGTGGGCCATTAGTCTATTGCACTGAGTGGGCCGACAATGGCGACATCAACCCACATCATCTGTTGCTGCCCCGGCAGGCACAGTTTGATGTGCAGTCTGCTTACAGCATCCAGAATACGGAGGGCAACGGCAAGACATTCTATGTCACCGCCATCACTGCCAAGGCGCAGGAAGCCTCTATTGCCGACGATGGCAGACTCGCCGTCAAGGATGTCGCCATCAAACTCATCCCGTACTACGCCTGGAACCATCGTGGTGCCGGCAAGATGGATGTGTGGCTCTCCCGCAGCCTCAGCGGACTCGAAGACTAAAAACAAAAAGGCTTCCCGATTGTGGGAAGCCTTTATCATTCGAATAAAAACAGCGTTTAGCGGGCTGCGAAGTAGAGACCCATTGAAGAGGCATACTCTGCATCGACGACGCCCTGCTCATTGAGGGTGAAATCACGCTCCTCACCGTTCATAGTCACCTTGATGCTCTTGCCGTCCTCGTTAAAACGGAAGATCTCCTTCGTCAGACCGTTCTGACTCATCGACCAACTGTTAGCCTCCTTGTTGTAGGTAAACAGCGTCACCACACCGTTCGGATCTGTTATCTCATAACCGTCCTTCAACGTCTTCACGGCATAGAGACGTCCGTCCTGTCCCATCACATTCTTGGTCTTACCGACATTGGAAGCCACAGGATTGTCACCCGACCAGAACTCGATGGTGTTCAGCACGAGAGAGTCCACCAGAAAGCATATCGGATAACAGACGGCACCCAGCACGAAACCCACGATGGCATTGACGAACTTACTGTCAGACATATTTGTCTGCCACCTGGCATACTTGTTGAACAGGCCCCAGGAGCCTACCATACACGAATTAAACAGGAAACATCCTGCCATCAGGCATACAGCCACTTTCAAACTGATTTTTTTCATTTTTTAATTACTTTAAATGGTTAAACTATGTTGTTAATTACACGCACTTACAAATAGAAGATACTCTCCGGCCCCATATTGAATAGCAGGTCGAGGATGGAGAGGTTCGCCAGGAAACCGTGCTTCTGCTGATACACCTGGTAATAGGGCCTCGGCACGAAGTCCGCATCCGGCTCAGGATGCTTGGGACAAATCCCCTCGCGGAAATCGCGGGGACTGTCCCCATGATTCGCATAAGCCTTCGTAAATCCGACCTCCGGCTGGATATCAATCAACTCACACATTATTTGTCGGATGTCCTCGTTGAAATCCAGCAAAAACGTCCATCGCTTCTCGAAGAAAGGACGGATGTCGTCCTGATAGTAGTCAAAAAATGGACTCTCGCCATAGGCACTCTGCAAGGCGTTCCAGTGCAGATGCCGCCAGTTGCCATGATCGCTGATCCGGATGTCCTTGATAAGCGGCGAAGTACCCCTTTCTATGGGAACCGTCAGGGCCTGCACCCCGTTGGTGGTGGCAATCTGGCAGCGGTTGCGGTAGGTCTGTTTCTGAAAACTCTCCCACTGTTCTATCTCCACCGCCTCACTACGATAGAGTTTCTGGTACCACTGCACGGGCCCGAAGTAGGT
>JAFWTK010000255.1 GCA_017518935.1 Prevotella sp. | reverse complement strand
TATTTCTATGCTGAAAAATGGTAAAATCTTAAAAAATCGCTGCAAAATTAGTAAAATTCCACCGAAAAGTAGTATCTTTGCCGCAATATTTTAATGTTTATGCACACAAAAGAAGAAAAAATGCAGGCTTTCGGACGCTTTCTCGACGTGTTGGACGCGTTGAGAGCCAATTGTCCGTGGGATAAGAAACAGACGAACGAGAGCCTGAGACCCAATACCATCGAGGAGACCTATGAACTCTGCGATGCCCTCATCAAAAATGATATCCCTGATATCTGCAAGGAACTGGGCGATGTGCTGCTGCATATCTGTTTCTATGCGAAGATTGCCGAGGAAAAAGAGCAGTTTGATATGGCGGACGTCTGCAATGCGCTGACGAAGAAGATGATTACCCGCCATCCGCATGTGTATCATCCCTCGCAGATTGATGCGGAGGATCCAAAGCCCCTGCCGTATGTGCCTGAAGATGAAGAGAAAGGCCCTGATGCCAAGGTGTCGACCGTCACACAGGTCTTGGAGAATTGGGAGCAGATTAAACTGAAGGAGAAAGACGGCAACGAGTCGGTGCTCTCTGGGGTGCCTGAGGCTCTGCCCAGTCTGATAAAGGCCTATCGTATTCAGGACAAGGCCCGTAATGTGGGCTTCGACTGGGAACAGAAAGAAGATGTATGGAAAAAGGTTCGTGAGGAACTTGACGAGTTGGAGGCAGAACTGAAAAAGGAGGATAAGGAAAATTCGACGAAGGAATTGGGCGATTTTCTGTTCTCCGTTATCAATGCCGCCCGACTGTATAAGTTGAATCCTGACAATGCCTTGGAGATGACTAACCGCAAGTTTATTGATCGTTTCAACTATATAGAAGCGCATAGCATTAAGATTGGTAAACCTTTAAAAACCATGTCTTTATCCGAAATGGATGAACTGTGGAATGAAGCAAAGAAAGTTTTAAAGAATTAATCATAAAAGGATATGAAGAAATTAGCATTTTTCGGAATGATTGCTGCCTTCGTCATGACGATGGGCAGTTGCGGTGGCGGTGCTCAGCAGCCCCAGCAGACGGTGGAGGAAGAACCTGATTCCGTAGAGGATTATATGCCTTTCGATCAGACCATTTACGGCTTGTGTGGTAATGGGACTGCTATGAATACCCTTCAGTTGTTGACGGATAGTGGCGACACGCTGAACCTGGATCTGACCAATGCCCAGGAAAGCGGACAGGTGTTTGGTGGTCTGCAAGCCGGTGACCGTATGGCTGTCCTGCCAAACAAGGCCAAGACTGAGGCCGTGATTGTCATTAACCAGAACACTCTGTTGGGTGACTGGGTGATGCCGAATCCTATCGACGGCAGTTCTGAGGTTGGTATTCGTATTAAGGAAGGCGGTGTAGCCGAGAGTATCGACCAGAGCAGCATCATCTACAAGACCTGGAAGATATACAATGGTAAGTTGGAGATTCTTTCCCAGCGTGAAGGTGGTGGTGATATGGAAGAGGTGAACCTCTATGAGATTCTCCTGTTAGGAGCCGACTCTTTGGTATACAGAACCAGTGGCGTGGAAAAACAGGATGAGGAGACCTTCGAGTACAGCCGTTGGAAGGAGAAGCCTGCAATGGATCTGCACGGTCTGCAACTGGAAGACAGCGGTGACGAGTTCCGTATCGACCATTAAACGCTGTTGAGGCTTGGAACCGTTTAAGGTACATATCTTAGGGTGTGGAAGTGCGCTTCCCACCCTTCGTCATTATGCGTCGTCGCAGGTGGTTGAGGTGCGTGACAAGGTGCTGATGCTCGACTGTGCCGAGGGTACCCAGATGCAACTCCGTCGTTGTCGGGTGCGCTTCACGAAGTTGAGCCATGTCTTTATCACCCATCTGCACGGCGACCATTGTTTCGGATTGATTGGGATGATATCTACCTTTGGTCTTCTGGGGCGTACGGCCACCCTCCATATCCATGCGCCTCAGGAACTGGGGCCGATGCTACAAAGTCAGATAGATTTCTTTACTCACGATTTGGGGTATGAGATAGAGTTCCATCCTGTGGATACGACAAAAAACGCAATTGTCTACGAAGACCGTAGCGTGACGGTGGAGACCATTCCCTTGCAGCATCGCATGCCTACCTGTGGCTATCTGATCCGAGAAAAACAGGGGCTTCCGCATATCCGTCGGGAGATGATGGACTTCTACCAGATTCCCACCAGTCAGGTGAACAATATCAAGAACGGTGCCGACTGGACGACTGCCGATGGCGACGTGGTTCCCAATGCCCGGCTGGTAAAACAGGCTGATCCACCCCGTAGTTATGCCTATTGCACCGACACCCGTTATATTCCGACCCTACATGAACTGTTGAAGGGGGTCAATACGCTCTACCATGAGAGTACATACGGTGAGGATCGTCTCCAGTCGGCAGAGAAGTACTGTCATTCGACGGCTCGTCAGGCTGCATTGGTGGCCAAGGAGGCTGGGGTGGGAAAGTTGTTGCTGGGCCATTACAGTTCGCGCTACGAAGATGAGAATGTGTTGCTCGAAGAGGCTAAAAAAGTCTTCGAAAATACCTATTTAACCAATGAAATGGCCATTTTTGATGTCTAAATGGTATTTTTTGGCTTAAAAATTTGGTTGTTTCACGGAAAAACACTATCTTTGCACAAATTATAGACTATTGCGTATGACAAAGCGTTTACTCATTATATCGTTCACGATGGCTCTATCTTGCCTCGTTCCCATTTCTGCCAATGCGACTCCTGCCTATTTTGCAGGTGTTATGGAGATGGCTGTAGATCAGGAAATCACTATCAATTTCAGCGATGGTGTCCTTTCCGTGATAGGTGCGGAAGGGCAGACTTTGGAGATTGTTTCCCTGACTGGAAAGAAGATCATGGATGTGAAGGTGGAAAGTCCAGCACAGAAGATAGAACTTAATATTCCAAAAGGGTGCTACATTGTGAAGGTTGGCAAGGTTGTGCGCAAGGTTTCCGTTCGATAGCATGTTTGCTTGCTGTGTCTTGCGTGCTTCTGGCTTCCTGTGTTGAAGGAAACCATGAACTCACTGAGGCAGACCGTTCGGCATTCGGTACATTTGTTGATTCGATGGACATTTCTCTACGAGGGAAGTGGTTTGATCGTATGGGGATGTCGCCAGATGCCGACTCCCTGTTGTCTGTCTTGCTTCGTGAACTGCCGGTTAATGGTCTTGATACCGCTGCTTTCAATATTCCACAGATAGCCGAGGACCTGAGGATTGTGCATCTTCTTGCCTTTGATTCTGTCGGAGTGAGCATCAATGAGGTCCTGCTCCGTCTCGACTCCCTGCTTTCAAAGGCATATGTCAGTTATGTCACAGGTCAGCGCTATGGCTTTGTACAGCCTGAAAAACTATTCAATTCCCTGAATATGAAGGCTGATAATTCGGGCTATGCGCGTCTTTTCGACGAAGATGTGAAGAAGCCAGATGCGAAGGAAGCAGAGCAGAAACTAGTGTCGGATGATAGGATTAGCCATCTCTTGGCTTCGCATCCGGAGGGGTATGTCTATCAGGCTTTGCAGAAGCAACTGTCACAGACCACTGATAAGGATAAGCGCCACAAGATTGCTGTCAATCTGGAACGTTGCCGTTGGCAGATGAAACGGCCAGGTGAAACGGAGCGTATGGTGCTGGTGAACATCCCCTCCCAGCAACTATGGGCAGTCTCTCCTGACTCCATACTCGATATGCGTATCTGTTGTGGAGCCACGACGAACAAGACTCCCTTGCTGCACAGTGCCATCAGTTATATGCAGGTGAATCCGGAGTGGATCATTCCCCAGAATATTGTCAAGACCGATGTGGCCCATCATGGTGGTGACTCTGCCTATTTCGCCCGTCACAGATACTATATCGTGGAGCGCAGTACTGGCGATACGTTGAATCCATCCGAGGTCACCTCGGGAGAGATGTTGTCAGGTCGCCTGCGTGTCGGACAGAAGGGTGGGGCAGGCAACTCCCTCGGGCGTATCGTTTTCCGGTTCCCGAACAATTTCTCCGTCTATCTCCACGACACTAATAATCGGGGGGCTTTCAACAAGGATAGGCGTACCCTCTCGCATGGCTGTATCCGTGTGCAGAAGCCTTTCGACCTGGCGTGCTTTTTGTTGCCTGATGCAGATGAATGGACCAAAGATCGTCTTCGCATCTCGATGGATATCCAACCTGAAACGACTCAAGGGCAGATATATGTGCATGAACATGCCGGCGACCCGAAACCCTTCCGTCTGATGTCTTATCAGGACGTGAACCCCAAGGTGCCCCTATACATTATTTATTATACAGCCTATCCCAATCCCAAGACGGGTGAAGTGGAACTGTGGCCCGACCTCTATGGTTACGACCAGGCCATCAGCCGTGAGATGGGCTCTATCCTATTGTAGACAGAAAACAAATGGACAAGAATAGCGACCAGCAGATCAAGCAACTTCTTTCGAATCCTGATACTCAGCGTAGGGGATTTGAGATGATGGTGCGCCAATACAGCGAACAGTTGTACTGGCAGGTGCGACGCATTGTTCTTACCCATGAAGATTCCAATGATGTGTTGCAAAATGCCTTTATAAAGGCGTGGAACGGTCTTAGTTCTTTTCATGGCGACTCCAAGGTAATCACCTGGGTGTCGCGCATTGCCATCAATGAGAGTCTTGACTTTGTGCGCCGTCAGAAGAATATGACTCTTGTCAGCACCGACGATGATGAGTCCTGTGTGGCCAATACGCTGATGGCCGACGATTATTTCGATGGTAATGAAACCGAGGCGCAGTTGCAGGAAGCCATTGCCGGACTACCGGAAGTACAGCGCACCGTATTCACCCTGCGTTACTACGACGAGATGAAATACAGTGAGATGAGTAAGTTGCTGAACACCTCGGAAGGCAGCCTGAAAGCATCCTATCACATTGCCGTGAAAAAGATTTCTGAATTTTTTAAGTCACATGATTAAACCTTTTAGATTATGATACGTCAAACGAGTATGGAAGAAGAAAAGTATCTCATAGAAAGAGTCGGTAAGCAGAATCCTTTCAAGGTTCCTGAGGGTTACTTTGACACGTTGGCAAGCCAGGTTATGGCGAAGGTTGACGCAGAAAAAGGTGCCCAGGTCGTGGAGATAAGGAAAGCGAAAAAGGCCAAGACAGTATGGCTGCGTCCTCTTCTCTATGCTGCTGCCTGTGGGTGTGTTTTGTTCGTCAGTGTGGCATCGTACCTGTCGCATGAAGACCAGTCGATGGCTGCACCTACTACTGAGAGTGCGGTGGCCGCGCAGACAATGGATTATTATTCCTTCGACGAGGCTGCTGACTATGCGATGATTGACAATCAGGAAATCTATGCCTGTCTGTCGTCTGACTATTAATTAATCAAACAAAGAAATGAAGAGACTTATCGTTAATTGTCTGGCAGTTGTTTTTGCACTGAGTGCTTTGGCTCAGGCACCGAACCAGCAGAGGTTCTCTCCTGAGAAATTCCAGGCTGATATGGAGCAGTATATAGCCAAGGAAGCCGGTTTGACCCCTCGGGAAGCTGCTGCTTTCTTCCCTATGTTCAGGGAGATGCAGAAGAAGCAGCGTGCAATCTACAACCAGATGATGGCAGAGTCGAAAATCAAGCCTGCCGACGAGAAAGCCTGTAAGAAAGTGATTCAGAAGCGGGATCAGGTAGAGTTGGAACTGAAGAGTATCCAGCAGACCTATCACAACAAGTTCCTCAGCGTGCTTCCCGCCTCTAAAGTATTTGATGTCATCAAGGCTGAGGACCAGTATCACCGTGGACTGTTCCGTAACTGGGGCAGAAGTCCGATGGTCAACCCAATGGGGGGTAATCCTATGGGTAACCCTATGGCCCGACCCAGAATGCAACAGGGCAATAGGAGATAGATTAAAACTGCTAGTGGGTGCCGCTGTTCCGAGGGGAATGGCGGCATCTTTGTTTATACCAGTTTCGAGTCTTCGAGAATCTTCGGACAGAGATGAGCCAGTTCACACTTTTCACAATGCGGCTTGCGTGAGGTGCAGACATAGCGTCCGTGCAGTAGTAGCCAGTGGTGGGCATCGGGGATATCTGCCTCCGGGATATGCTTGGTCAGCGCCATCTCCACCTTATAGGGCGTATTGTCGCGCTTGTTGACAAGTCCCAACCGATGGGCTACCCGATAGACATGCGTGTCCACAGCAAGTGCCGATTTCCCAAAGGCAACACTCTGGATCACATTCGCCGTCTTTCGTCCTACGCCAGGCAAGTCCAGTAATAGGTTCATGTCAGAAGGAACCTCTCCATCGTGTCTCTCCACCAGTGCCCGTGCCATCTTTACCAAGTGATCTGCCTTCGCATTCGGATACGACACACTTCGGATATACTCCAAGACATCCTCCGGCTCTGCCTTCGCCATCGTCTTTGCATCAGGATAGTGCCGGAACAGTTCTGGTGTCACCTGGTTAATGCGTTTATCAGTACACTGCGCACTCAGGATGACAGCCACCAACAACTGAAACACGCTACCGAACTCCAGTTCAGTATTTACATTCGGCATCTGCTCCCTGAAGTGTGCCAAGATCTTCTCAAACCGTTCGCTCTTTTTCATGCCGCAAAATTACGAATTATTATCCATACCGCCAAGATTATTAGCCTGAAATCTGGGGCATGTTTATGCATGGTGTGCATAAACGTGCCTCAGATTCAGGGCAGACTTATGCACGGGGTGCATAGACATGCTTCGGATTCAGGGGAGACTTTTGCCCGATGTGCATAGACGTGCCTCGGATTCAGGGGAGACTTTTGCCCGGGGTGCATAAACGTGCCTCAGATTTGAGGCAGAATTATGCACGGTGTGCATAAACGTGTCTCGGATTCAGGGCAGATTTCTGCCCGGTGTGCATAGACATGCCCCAGTTTTTAGGCTGATTTTTCAACTTCTGGAGTCAAAAGATGCCATATTCACTCAAACCATCGGAACGAAAAAATGATATGTTCCATATTCCACTTCTATCATCCCATCTTCAAAATGACCTCTTTGTTTTCTCAGACTGTTTGCAGCCAATCCCAAATTCCTATGTTAAATAACGAACAAAATGATGAAAATAACAGTACGAAGTGGCTGAAATTGAGAAAAAAGAACTATTTTTGCAAAAAATACGGCTTGACATGAAGTTTTCTCCATACGTCACAGACCTCCTGAAGCAGAAATCCAATAAGGACTTCCGACTGTCTGCAGATTGTGAATACCTGGCACTTGATATAGAATCAGTGACGGGTGAGCATATGGGTGTGAATACGCTTAAACGGCTATTGGGTTTTATCAATGATGAACGGGAGCCCCGTATTTCTACCCTTGACGTGATTGCCCGTTATCTGGGTTTTGACAATTGGGACGTCCTGAGTGTCTATGACTCTCGGAGCAATTCCTCTTTTGAGTCCTCTGCGGAGGAAATACGTGTTAGTGACCTGACTGTGGGGCAGGTTATACAGATCAGTTATCTGCCGGACCGTCAGATAGAAATCCAATACCTTGGAGCAAACCGTTTCTGCGTTCTGAAGAGCGTTAACAGCAAGTTGAGGGCAGACGACGAGATAACTATTACCCATATTGTTCAGGGTTATCCGCTATTGGTCAGTGAAGTCATCCGTGAGGGGAAATTGCTTGGCTCTTTCACGGCAGGCAAGGCTCAGGGTATCCGTTTCAAAATCCTTAAATGATGGACTCCTCATCATTCTCAGACATTCAGCAGACCTATCCTGACGCAGAACTATTGTCCGTTGGTGGCTCTACCTGCGACTGCTATCGAGTGAAACTATACGGAAAGTTCCATTTCATGAAGCGTCTCAAACCAGAACTTCGCACGGATCCCCGCTATGTGTCAGCCATGCAGAAGGAGTTTGAGACTGGCTATCGTCTCGACCATCCCCATTTGGTGCACTATGTCTCAAAAGGCGATGACTATCTGATGACGGAATATGTCGATGGCGAGAACCTGAGAGTATTCACGGAAAAACATCCCGACTACTTCACGTCCCGTCAAAATGCAGACCGTTTCCTCTCGCAACTGCTTGATGTCGTTGGCTATCTGCATCAGCATCAGATCGTCCATTTAGACCTGAAACCCGAAAACATTCTCATCACCCGTATTGGCCAGGAACTCAAACTGGCAGACCTTGGATTCTGCTATACTGATACCTATACCGATACGATGGGTCGCACAGACCGTTATGCCGCCCCTGAGCAACTCAATAATTGCCAAGTTAGTGCCACCACCGATATCTATGCCATCGGCAAGATTCTCCAAACCCTCCCTTGCTCTTATATATATAATAAGGTGATAGCCCACTGTACGGCTAACGACCCAGTAAACCGTTATCAGTCCGTCGAGGAATTGCAGAGAGCCTTGAAACCTTCATCACATTTTTTGTTGGTAGGATTTCTTTCGTTGTTTGTGATTGCAATGCTTTTTGGACTTTATCTTATGTTTCCCAAGAAGGAACCACAACCAGAACTTCAGCCTATAGAACAGCCTATAACTCCTCCAGAGGATTCTCTGCCCAATCATCCTGTTGACGAGCATATTCCATCGTCTCCCATTACAAACAAACCTGAAATCCTGAAGTCTGTACCATCTGCCAAACCAGAAAAAAACTCTTCTCCTTCTGAGCAACTGAAGGCAGACATTGCGGCAGCAGTCCTGCCAAAGTTTAATGCTACGATGGGTGCGTTACCAGATAGTGTGAAGCCTGGTACAGAGGAGTGGGCCCAAGCAGGAAGGGTCCTTGAGAAAGAACTATCCAACACATTACAAGAACTGATCCTTTCTCATCAGGACATTCCCATGCAGACTGTCGCCCAAGAATACAACTCATACCTTCAGGCCCTCATCACCCTGAAGTTCAATCAGAACTCTCAGAATCCCCAATAATATACAATTAGTAAGTGGACGAAATGGATGAACGGTGTTTCATCCATTTTTTTTATCTTTGCTGCCGGAAGCCTCCGAAAATGAGTGTATTACAAACAAATAACGAACAAAAAAGATGAAAAAATCAATACGAAGTGGCTGAAATTGAGAAAAAAGAACTATTTTTGCAAAAAATACGGCTCACATGAACGTTGTTTGCTAAATTATTCTTATCTTTGCAACGTGACGGAAAATCCGTCGCAGACATGACATAGGAAGCGTTTAGCTTTCTCCAGAGTGATGAACTTGCACAATCATCTGAAAGAAATGGAGAGAAGTTACGGCGTTCTTCCCTTGATTATGATTGTTAAGGTATATCCTGACATCATACAAGGGTGTGGGCTGTTTCAATAATCCGTTCTTTCAGGCAGTGCAAGGCCTATCACTAGGGTTAGCGATAGGCTCACACTTCTTTTTGTTGTGGCTGAACCTAAAACATTCAAGAGTTTATTTGAGTCATAAACGGAGATAAAGAAATGGAATTCGAAGAAAGTAAAGTATCTAAACCAACAATTAAGAAATGTCCATATTGTGGTGAATTACTGCCACCATTATCAAAAGTTTGTCCTAGTTGTGGGCAAATAGTTGAGGACTCCGGAGGAGATGATGTCACAACAATGATGTCTGAGATAGATACAGTATGTGCAAAATTTGCAAATTCTTCCATAAGGATTTATGATTACATTTTATTACTAATCCCAATTGTGTACCTTATTTGGGTTATAGTGGTAATAATGAAAATTATAAAATCCAATAAGTTGTATAATGCTTTCATATCCCTCAGTAGTAAGGCCAGAACCCTATATGGTGCCAATCACAAATTCCATTCATATCTGAATTCAAAGACTACTGAGGTCGAAGAGCAGAAACGAAAGAATAAAGTATCACATATTATTATATATGTTCTTATATTTATCGATATTCTTTTACTTTGTATCAGTTTGAACAGTTAATTGTTATGGGTATATTTGGAAGAGGCAATGGCGGGGGCTTAATGAATGTCATCCGCTGTGACGAAGAAAAATATCTTGTTTGGAAGTGGCGTCCTTTAGGGCAAGAAGTTAATTCTACATCTCGTGAGAATTCCATCAGGTATGGTAGCACTCTCCGAGTGAAGGATGGTGAAGTGGCGGTATTTGTGTATATGCAACAAAACGCCACATTACAAGATTTTATTGAAGGTCCATACGATCAGACTATTAAAACGGGAAACTTCCCAGTCCTTGCCAACCTTGTTGGAATGGCATGGGGCGGAGAGTCGCCTTTTCAGGCTGAGGTCTATTTTATCAATTTACAAAGCAATAACCAATTGCGTTTTGGAATTCCTTATTTTGATGTTTTTGATCCTCGTTTGCCAGATCATGGAATACCTGTTTGTGTGCGTGGAACTATCACTTTCAACATAACAGATTATCGTAATTTCATCAAGCTTAATCGTTTGATAGAATTCGATTTGGATAGTTTTTTGGAGCAAATCAAGGCGGCCGTATGTAGATACGTGAAGAGTGTTGTTGCAAACATTCCCCGTACAATGAATATTCCATTGGTACAGATGGAGACTCAAATCCTTGAGATCAACCAGAAAGTACAGGGATTTCTGACATCACGTCTTCAGGATGACTTTGGTGTAAATCTAAAGGCATTAGATATTTCTGCTATTGAGGTTGATAAGGATAGCCCATATTATGAGGAGGTTCGACAATTGACAGCAGGTAACACTGCAAGAACGATGAATGCTCAGACAGATGTCAACATTCAGAATCTGAGAGATATGCAGGCTATTAACACAGAGAATGTCGCTGAAACGATGCGTATCCAACGTGAGGAAGCGCAGCGCGCTCAGCGTCTCCAGTCTGAAACGAATTTCTTGGGTGCCCACTCTATTGACAAACAGGCTGAGGTATTAAAAGCAGCAGCAGAGAGTCTTGGTCAAATGGGAACTATGAATATGGGAGGTGGTGATGGTGGCGGCCTCAATCCTGCAGGTATGATGACTGGTATGATGATGGGAGGTGCTATGGGGCAGCAGATGGCTGGCATGATGTCTCAAATGGGACAGACAGTTCAAGGTGGAATGAATACACCTCCTCCAATGCCGAATGTCCAGTATTTTACGGCTGTAAATGGCCAACAGGCTGGACCATTTACCATACAGCAATTGCAACTTTTAGTAGGAAATGGTCAATTAACAAAACAAACATACGTTTGGAAGCAAGGGATGGCAAATTGGGACTTTGCAGAGAATGTTCCAGAGGTTGCAGCATTATTTGTTACCAACACACCGCCCCCCCCTCCGCCTCCTGTACCTTAATTATAATATAGTAGCTTATGGACAATAATGATTTTTTCTCCTTAGACAGATTGTTGGAGTTTGGTTTAGGAATGGGCATGGCTCAACAGATGATTAATATGATGAACCAATCCATGAAATCTATGTATATTCCAGGCTCTATACAATCTATGCCACAAACAATATCGAGTATGTATTATGTGGCGATTGATGGACAGCAAACTGGACCATTGAATGAAAGCGAATTAATGGATCTAATTAGAGATAAGAAGGTCTCTAAGGACACCTTGGCATGGATGCCAGGAATGGCGACATGGCTCCCCATTGAGAAAGTTCCAGCTATTCTTAAACTTGTTGCTTTAACACCACCACCATTAAACTTATGAAAACTAATGTTGTTTTATCTCTTATAATACTCGTATTATCCTCATTGTTGGGATACTGGGTATATTCAGTTGCAGATACGGATACCCATGCGACACTTGCGGGCTTTTTGTCTGCAATATGTTTGGCTTTGCCATTGATATTGGGCTTTGGCGTAAGTTATAATACATCTGCCTCTCTCGTTAATATAAGGATGCTATCCTGTGCGTTATTCCTTATAATGCTTATTTTGCATTTCTACTATGCTGCTACAGGTATATCTATGCCATATTACGTTTTGGTAAACGGTATTCTTTTATGTATATATGTGGCGATAGTTTACGCAATTATCAAATCAAAACAATAGATAATAATGAAAGGCTATTTGTTTGTCCTAACCTTGGTTCTTGGCATATTTCCCTTTTCTTTAAATGCACAAAAGAAGCCAACGATTATGATTCTGCCAAGTGACAACTGGTGTGAAATGCGTTATTTCATGACCACTTACGATAATCAGGGTACCAAAGTAAAGACACCCGATTATCAGCTGGCATTCCAACAGGATACAGAGATTGGACCTGTTATTAGCAAGATTGGAGGTCTGTTGACTGCATTGGATTATAGTATTAAAGATGCAGAGCAGGAAATCAAGAGTATTAATCTGAGAACAGCAGAAGATAACGTCACGTTCAGTAAAACAAGCAGTGCCTCACTTGTAGAAAGTCCACTTGATCTATTGAAAAGAAGAATTAAGTCAGATGTGCTCATTCAGATTTCATGGCAAATGAACAAAGAGGCAACTGGACGTTCCGTTACTTTTAACTTAGAAGCATTCGATACCTACACCAGTAAAAGAATTGCTTCATCCACAGGAACTACTTCGGCATCTTCTGAGCCAATTCCAGTTATATTAGAGCAAGCCGTTAAAGAACGAATTGCAGAATTTGATGCTCTAATGGTGAAATGGTATGCAGACCAACAGGCCCACGGAAGAGAGATTGTATTGACAATACGCTGTTGGGACAATTGGGAGAATGACTTGGAAACAGAATTCGGGGGTGAAGAATTAACTGATTGTATACAAGATTGGCTTAAGAGTCATTGTGTAGGTGGAAACTATAATCTTAGTGATGGTACAGAGTCATTCGCTCAGTTTGAACAGGTTCGTATCCCCCTTCTTGATGAAAGAGGAAATGCTCTTGATGCTCGTGGTTTTGCCACACAACTACGTAAATATTTGAATAAGGCTCCTTATAATATTACGGCGAAGGTAATGCAGAGAGGACTAGGAGAAGCAATCATAGTTTTAGGAGAAAAATGAAAAAGTATTTTGTTACTTTCACGTTATTAGCTGCTAGCAAAATTTGTTCTTTTGGACAGACTGACCAATTGTATATTAGTGTAGTCCAGCCTGAAAGGAGTGAAATCTCTGCTGAGGCAGGTAAGCAGTTGGAAAGGAAGATGACACAATTGTTGACAGCAAATGGAATTTCTTCACAAGATGCCAACAATCGGTTTGTTATTACTGCCAAGGTTGATATCACTTCTAAGGATATTGTGGCCAGCACTCCACAACGGATTTCAGAGAAGATTGATCTGACTTTTCTCGTTGGTGATGTCGTAGAAAACAAGGTGTTCGAAACAATTACTCTCCCTCTCATTGGTATTGGTATCAATGAGAACAAAGCCTTTATTGCTGCCATAAATCAAGTAAAACCACAGAAGGCAGAATTATCAGAATTCCTTAATAGGGCAAAGAATAAGATTGTTGAATATTATGCCGTAAGGTGTACTCAAATTATCAAGCAGGCTCAGAAACTTTCTAGTGGCAATGAATATGATGAGGCAATCTATCAGTTAATGCAGGTGCCAGACATTTGTGATTGTGCTAAACAATGCCAGGATTTGATGATAGAATATACCATCAAACGCAATAATGCCATTGCTGCACAATTATACAATGAGGCTAAAGCAAGATGGGCTGCTTCACCAACGCAAGAAGGGGCATCAGCTGTTGCTGATATTATTGCAAAGATTCCTGCTAATACCAGCAGTCAATCTCAAATCAACTCATTAATCAATGCAATTAACAAGAAATTACGTGATGATGAAAAGCGTCAATGGGACTTTAGGATGAAGCAGTATAACGATGCTCAGGAAAAAGAACAACGCGAATATCAGTTAAGAGTTGATCAACAGATTGCTGACAACAAGATAAGAGAAAAGCGTCTTGAGGCTGATACTCAACAACGAAAGGTAGAAATGGAAGCAAAGCAACGTCAACAAGCTGAAGAGCAGGCTACTCGAAGAAAATGGATTGACGCTGCTAAAAGCGTTGGCCTTGGATTTGTCAATAATTTACCAAAGACAATCGAAAGTATTAAAAATGTAATGTCATGGTGAAGAGAATAAAAACAGTCTTTCTATTCGCAATTCTGTTTATGGTTGCAAATGACGTATCCGCTCAGGGCTATGACCAAGAGCGAATACAATTGGCAAAGTTTATAGAACGTATGTATAACAATGCTCCTTTTGATGGTTGTCGTATTGTTGACGATTATGACAATAGTTACTTGTTGTCTGTCGTTGCGTTGGATAAGTCTAAATATAAAACTGCCCAGATAATGAATCGAGTGGCAGAAGTGAAGTCTCAACGTAATGCTGGCGAATTCTTTAATGGTTCTCAAAGTTATACAGAGATGACAATAAAAACACCAAAAGGAGAAGAACATGAATCTGATATGACGGAAGTCTATGAACTTATTCGGGTCAACTCAATTGGCTACGTTAAGCAGATGCAGTTGTTGACATCATTTGAGGATTCCGTAGGTATGCAGGTCTTTGTATATTATAAGAAGGTCGACAATAATAACGCAAAACAATAATCTTATGAAAAAACTACTGATGTTAATAATTTTTGCGATAGTTCCAACGGGAATGATGGCGCAGGCGTGGCTAAATAGAAGTGCAAATGATTATAGGCAACGTAATCAGCAGCGAATGATACAACATAATAACGGTCAGCAGACATACCTAGACAGACAAAGGCATGAACAACAGGAGCGTACTTTTCAGTCAAGGACTGTGGAGCAGCAAAGAGATAATAACAAAAATAGTGACAAAGTGGTCTCTCTTGTCGTAAATGGAACGGGAACGACAAAAGAGGAAGCGACTCGGAACGCCTTGAGAAGTGCAATAGAACAGGCTTTTGGAACTTTTGTCTCCGCTAATACAGAAATTTTGAATGATGAATTGATAAAGGATGAGATAGTAACAGTTACTTCAGGTAATATTCAGAGTTATGAAGAATTGTCTTGTAGCAGAAAAGGGAATGGACTATTCGATGTTTCTGTAAAAACTGTTGTTTCCATTAATAAATTAGTAGAATTTGCTCAAAGTAAAGGGGCAAAAACAGAACTTGCAGGTTCCCTTTTCGTTAATAATATTGAGATTAAAGAAAAAAACAGAGAAAATGAGGATATTGCATTATTCAATCTAAGAAAACAATTAATGGAAATTTGTAAATGATAATAGCTACCAAGTACAAGTGATAGTTTCTGTTTGTATTAATTCGAATGCCGTTAATTTTTGCGAAGTATTAAGTAACACTCTTACCAATTTGTCACTTTCAACAGAAGAGCGAAAAGAATATGAAAGGATGAATTTAAGATGTTGCCCTATTGGAAATGAATTTTCTCGTTGGTCAAATATAAACGGACATACAGGATATGTGTTGAGAAATGATTATGTTTTTCATTTGAAGATTCCTGAATTGTTTGAATCAGCGTGTAAGATGTTTGTCGTTGAAGATAATATTGGTAATAAAATAAGTGGAGATAACATTAAAGAGGTTAATCTCAGATATCAAGAAATAAAATGTCGTGTATCGGATAAACCGATATGTCAGTTTGTTGGAGATTTTAAATATACCCGTGATCAAATGAGAACGGTTAATAATATAAAGGTTACACCAGTTTATACTATTCCTAAGAGTTACTATACCTTGGCTTATATTGATGAAAACTCATCGAGTAAAGGTATTTCATATTCAGATGGAATTCGTGCAGAGGTTCTCGATCAAAAGGCGACATTCAACGGAGGACAAAATGCCTTACGTTCTTATTTCTCTAAAAGTGTTAGATATCCAGTAATTGCAGAAGAGAATGGAATCCAAGGTGACGTAATAGTTCAATTTGATGTAGAAAAGGACGGAAGTATTGTAGATGTGAAAATAGCGAAGTCTATAGATGCTAGTTTGGATAAGGAAGCATTGAGGCTTGTAAGAAATATGCCTCATCAGTGGAAACCTGCTATCAAGGATGGTAAACCTGTTCGTTCGCGTCAAACAGTAACCGTACCATTCAGATTAGGTCATTGATATTAATATTTTTCAAATAACACTATTGTAAGTAGATAACAATATGACTATAAAAGAATACATAGAAAAAGACTTGCCTTTTTATCATATATCAGGTTTGATAAATAAGGATAGTATCCTCAAAAATGGCTTGAAACCAATGACATGTAATGCTATTTGTGTTGTGAGGAGTAATGAACAAATAGTATGGGACAATATTATTGCTACCCAAATACCAAAAGGTATAAAACAGAAATATGTCATCTTTAAACTCATTCCGAGCAAACATGGAATAGCCGTTGAAAACATTGCAGAAGATTCAATATCAGAGCCAACAACTCCATTACATAACTATATTGCAGATATTCCTCGTATCAGCGTTGACGAATCAGATATAGTTACCGATTCGTATATTGGTAAAGGAAATCCTGCCCCCGTTCCAGATGAATTGATTGTCGGTTTAGAAGGCTATACTCGTAAGCCTATTCCTGATATTTCAAAAATTCCAGAATACTAAACAAAATAATATGTTATATAAGTTAAATCAGAATATCTATTTCGTTAAAGATAGCGATATAGATACTTTACATTTTAATTGGCTCTTTAGAGCTATTTCATTAGTAGACAAGAAGTATATTAACTATACCGTTTACAATGGAAAGAAGAAAGAAAAACAATTTCATAAGGAGAGAGTTTTTGCTTATGAACTATATCGCCAATGGGCTAATATTTTGGAAAGCGAATGTAATGAACCTCTAGTTTTAAATGCAGAATTGGACAAAATAATTGATGAAAGAATCGGAACTGAAAGCGATATTGAGGATCTATATAATATTGTAGAGGAACGGAAATACCCTGATATAGTTCTTCACAATGGTCAAGGTTGCGATAAAATACAAAAAATAGTTTGTGAGATAAAAAGGAATACTGAAACTATAATATCAGGTTCTGTGATCCTCGCTGATTTGTATAAACTAGCCTGCTATATGGATGAGGAAAAATTCCATTCTGGGATAAAACCTTTCGAATATGGCGTGTTAGTATTTGTAAATGGGAGTTTGGATCAAATCAGGGCAATAAAAAAAGCAAAAATCAAAGTCTCTTCAAATGATTATTCATTTAGTCAATTTAAGCAGGAAATGAGTAAACATTTTGAAAACATTATATGTGTTACGTATGATGGTGCTACCATTGAGTACAAAACATTGAAAGGATTATTATAGGTCAATTAAAAATCGTAAGAATATGACAAATGGGGACTTGTATATCATGTTTAATGATTTCTTAAACGGTATTGATTTGAAATATGGAGGTAATGGAGAGGTCTTTATTAATTGTTCAATCCGTTGGTTTAACAAAGGTGGTTTTGCACAATATAAAAATAGAATAGAGAAGAAAAAAGTTACTCCGATTATAAGAAGCATCAAAGAGGCTGAGAAATATAATGAATATCTGAGTTTTTATGGTAAAGATAACATGAAATGGTTAAATAAATAGAGATCATGGAAGATATTACAGAGAAAAATCTATTAAAATGTGGATTCGAAAAACGTAAATATGGAGAAGTCGCTTTTTATGTAAAGGATCAATTTGCCATAGTTCAGCAATTCAAATGGTTACCATGTAATATAGAAACAGGAGAGCCTCTGAATACGTGCATATATGTAAATACAATGGAAGAGTTAGAGAAATTGATGGGAATGGAAAAGTAAAACATTCACAATACACATTTATTATCTGTTGATTATGGAAAACTAATTGTATATGAGTCGAAAGACATATTATATGCAACATGAAGACGAATTGTTCCATTTTCTGTGGCTGAGGCCAGAGATGACGGGAGTGCCTGTGGACATCTTTGTTGATGATGGAGGAGCGTATCAGATAGATGAACATCCTCTAATTGCCTTTGTGCGCAATGGTTACGATAGGGGAGTGGCAGAATTTATCGCTGTTGCCGTTGATGGAGAGCAAGAAATCCTGAGCGTGGAGATGGATTTGAAAATCACTGATTTAGAGTATATGGCTACTAAACTGTTTGTCAGAGAAAATCAGAAACTATTGCAGGATCTCGCAGACTCAAAAGTAAATCATTTGGATTTCTTCCGTCAATTAGTGATGTTTCATGATACCCTTTGGACAGATGAGTTCGGTGGTGTATATACTGCCGATAAGAAGCGGCTGTTGAAGGTGCCGGATGTGAAACGGTATCGGATAGCGGAAGGGTGCGAAGAGACGGATGAGCATGCCTTTGATGACTATAAGGAGCTGGAAATATTATACGTTCCTTATACGTTTAGTGGTAAGGCTGCTGATGACACATTCAATAATATGCCTTCTCAAGTCGGAAACTATTGCGTTTGGGACAGGCCATACGTGGAGGAGGTATATGATACAAATGATTTATGGTACGACGAGGATCTTGTCGAGAAAGATGAGTATGGCGTGCTGTATGCCAATGAAGGACGGCGGCTGATTATGGCCACTCAACCAGAACTGATCGGAAAAGACTATGTGATACCTGATGGCGTGGTGACTATTTGTGACGGAGCGTTTGCTGCGTGTAATGGCTATACGGTGTTATCGGCCCCAAGGAGCATTAAGACAATCGGTGACTATATCTTTGGTGACGAAGGTGGAAAAATCGTAATTCGCGACTGATATGGAAGAGAGTACTTTCAGATTTAGGATATCCTTTTTCCTGAATTCTGGCATTGACCTATGGATGGAGATTCCAATGGATGTTTACCAGAGGGTCTGTGATAGTGTTGGCAGTAGCAAGATGGAAAGACTGGAGTTTGGCTTTAAGTTCGCAGATATTGTCAAGGAGAGGTTTCCTGAACTGGATACTTTGATCCTACAGGAAATAAACAAATGGAAAAGTGAACACTATGGCGTCAACGTTCCAGACGAAGTGGTAAATCAATACGGCCTTACCTCACCATGGTTTGAGGAATAATAAATACTTTTTTCCCCATATAAGTTTGGTGGTTTCAGAAATAATCCTTATCTTTGCACCGTCAAACAATAATTATATGTCATATACAAAAGAACCTATAATAATTGATAACCCGTCCAAAGAGTTGTTGGAAGTGGTTAAGAATCTGAAGGAACGTAAGCGCTCCCAGTTGGAGAAATTGCGTAATATGAAGCCTGAGGATTTTTCTTGTAGGATCATTTTGAAATGAACTATTCATTCTCCATTACGACAAAGAAAGGTGACGAATATCGCATCATGCTCATTGATGCAGATATCTCTATGCTTGCAACTGAAGTTCGAGATATTATATTGGAAAACAATCTTGATATTTCAGAGATTATGATCGACCGGATTAGTGGAGGTGAAAGCACTGCCCAAGAAGTACTGCATACTATCACAGGAAAAGTAGCCGATTTATTTGCAATCAATTCGAATCTGATCCTTTATTATTCTTGCGACGATATGAATCCTATACCATCCAGGAATACAAAAGGAGCAAATAAGAACCTTTCCGTTCAGGAGTATCGTAGCAGATTGTTCTCGTATATGTTTGATTCCTATATGGAAAGCCATCAGGTATCAGGTTTTTCAAATACACCTATTATAATAAATGGTGAGGGCTATAGGCAATTCATGCATCTAATTGCTCGCAATAAACATCAATCTATTGTTGATGTTATAAAGGATGATGTTTTAGAGGGCTGGGGAAAATAGAATGGGGTGATAAATAGTTTTTTCCCAAATAAGTTCGGTTGTTTTTTTGAGAAAATGCACTACTCATACATATAGATCCTCTGTACAATGCCCTAAATAAGTGGCAAAACTGGTCAATATCGTAAAAAACCGCCAAATATTTGGAACTTTCGGTCTTCATGCAACTTAATTCTATCTATGATGTAAGTCCTTATGATATCCAGGAGTATATCAAGCAGAAGTTGCTGGAAAAGAAATCTTAATTCGATTTGCAGCGAAAGAACTCATTGCCAGCAATAAACATTTTTGCCTTATTTCCGTAGGCAGTCAGTCCAGGGAAGCCCCCGGAGGAGTGTCGTGTAAACTCCCCTAACGGCCCCCCTTTGACAGGGGGCCTAGAGGGAGAGTTACACTCCTCCGGGGGCTTCCCTGGACTGACTGCCGTAGGGTTTCTGCAAAGATACGAAACTGCAAAAACCAATTGTCCGTCTCTGAAACCGTTTTCAACGTTTTATTAAGGAATTGTAACATTTTTAACCTTCGTACACGAGAAACGCATTCAGATTCGATATGAACCAATACCCCCTTACCTTTGCCTCATTCGGATAGTCTTAACAACTCATTGGAACTATCCGAACGACTCATCCGGATAATCCCTTATAGGGTAAAGGGATTATTCGAACACGTCAAAGGGATTATCTGAATCGTTGATTAAGACTATCTGAATGAAAACAGATGCCGATGCGGACAACTCCGTACCGGCATCTGTTTAGTTTTGGTGGCGTAATGGATTACTTAAAGATTTTCTGGGCGAACATGGTCAGGTAGATGCGCCAGTTGCGCCAGATATGACCACCGTCGGTCTCGACGTACTCATAGTTGTACCCCTTGCTGTCCCAGTAGTTGCGCAGGTCGACGGTAGGTTGATAGAGGAAATCGGTCTTGCCCATACCCATCCAGTAGAGCTTGGGCTTGCTTCCAAACAATTTGGCTGACTGCTGTGCAAAGTCTGGAGAATTCTTGATCTGGTCGGCGAATGATCCTCCCATAATCTGGCCGCTGTTCAGATGGAGACCAGCAGAGAAGAGTCCGTAGTAGTCGAACGTATTGGGGTATAGCAGGCTGACGTGGAACGTATGACCGCCACCCATCGACAGACCGCAGACGGCACGACCGGCACGGTTATTGACGGTGCGGTAGTTGGCATCGATATAGTTCACGATATCCATGAAACTCTCTGGTATCGAGGCTGCGGCAGGTGCCGTGGGGCCAGTGCCGCCGTCACGGAACCCAGGGGTGTACATACCGAACGACCACTCGCCGGGGGCTGCCTGACAGTTGGGATTTCCATTGGGCATTACCACGATCATCGGCTTGGCCTTGCCCGTGGCAATGAGATTGTCGAGGATCTGTGCGGCACGTCCGAGTTCGCTCCAGGCATTCTCGTCGCCACCGGCACCATGCAAGAGATAGAGCACGGGGTATTTGCCGCCCTTGTCATAACCGGCAGGGGTATAGACCGTCATGCGGCGCTGCATCTTCAGCGTGGGACTGTTGTACCATACCTTAGAGAGGTTGCCGTGAGGCACTTCGTTCACTTTGTAGAGATCACCCTTGTCGCCCTTCTCATTGCTGATGATGAAGATGTTGGTGAACGACACGATGTCGCGGTTCACATAGATATTGGAGGGATCTTTCACACCCGTCATACCGTCGATGTTGAAGGTGTAACTGTACATCTCTGGGGCGAGTTTGCCGGTGGTGTAACTCCACACACCATTTCTGCCCTCTTTCATGGCGGCAACGTTTTGGCCTTCAGGCAGGAAGTCGCCAGTCACCTCCACCTTGACAGCCTTGGGCGCAAAGAGGTTGAATGTGACTGTACCATCTTTGTTGATGACGGGGGATTGCACACTGGCACTGTTGAAGAGTTTCTCCTGTGCCGAGCCGCTCAGACAACATACTGCTGCGAGGGCCAATGTCATGATAGTCTTTTTCATACGATTGTTGTATTTGTTTGTTTAGTTGTTGAGAATATTTGATGCAAAGATAATCTTTTTTTCTGTAATTGCTTGCATTATTTGCAAAATCTTGCTAACTTTGCAGAAAAAATAAGCAAATAGTCTAAAACATTAAGTATGATTAAACAAATATTGTTATCCTTGACGTGTCTGGCCGTGATACCAGTCAGCGCCCAGAAAACACCTGTGTGGCAGGATCCGAATGTGAACCAAGTGAACCGTGAAGTTCGTCGTGCTGATTTCTTTGCTTTCGAGAGTGAGGAACTTGCTAAACAAGGTGACAAGATGAAATCGTCTCGTTACCTCTCGATGGAGGGCATGTGGAAATTCAATTTCGTCAAGAACCATCAGGATGCACCGAAGGACTTCTTTGGTCTGAAGTACGACGATTCGCAGTGGGTGGACTTCCCCGTACCAGGTCTCTTTGAGATTAATGGTTATGGCGACAGGATTTATAAGAATATTGGTTATGCCTGGGGCACTACCTTCAAGAGCAATCCCCCCTATATTGGTGAGATCAATAACTATACGGGCTCTTATCGCCGGACATTCGATCTGCCTGCTGACTGGAAAGGGCAGGAGGTGTTTTTCCATGTTGGCTCTGCTACAAGTAACCTCAGCGTTTGGGTAAACGGCAAGTTTGTCGGGTACTCGGAGGATTCGAAGGTGGCTGCAGAGTTTAATATCACGAAATACCTGAAACCTGGCAAGAACCTCATCGCCATGCAGGTGATGCGCTGGTGCGACGGCTCCTACCTCGAGGATCAGGATTTCTGGCGCTTTACGGGTATAGCCCGCGAGGTGTATCTATTTGCTCGTCCGAAGGCACATATTGAGGACCTCACAATGACGCAGGACTGGGTGGTGGATTCCAAACGAGGCATTCTGAAATTTGACGTGAAGACAACAGGTAAAGCCCAAGCCACGGCGAAGGTGATCTTCGATGATGGTCAGATCAGCAGCGATTTTGGCCCCAACCACGAGATATACTTGAATGACGTGAAGTCGTGGACCGCTGAGACGCCCCATCTCTATACTGTCTTAGTGACCCTGAAACAAGGCGACAAGGTGCTGGAGGTAATCAAGCAGCGCGTGGGCTTCCGTCATATCGAGATCAAGGGTGGACAGTTGCTCGTCAACGGCCAGCCTATCCTGATTAAGGGTGCCGACCGTCATGAAATGGATCCCGATGGCGGCTATGTCGTCTCGGTGGAGCGTATGATTCAGGACATCAAGATCATGAAACTGCTGAACATCAATGCCGTGCGTACCTGTCACTATCCCGATGATCCCCGTTGGTATGATCTCTGTGACGAGTACGGACTGTATCTGACGGCAGAGTCGAACTTGGAGAGTCACGGTATGGGCTATGGTGAAGGGACACTTGCCAAGCGTGAGGACTATGCTAAGGCACACATTGAGCGTCAGGAGGGTAATGTATGTTCTTTCAAGAACCATCCGAGCATCATCGTGTGGAGTTTGGGTAATGAGGCCGGTTATGGTCCCAACTTCGAGAAGGCCTACGACTGGATTAAAGCCTACGACAATACCCGTCCTGTGCAGTACGAACAGGCTGGCCACTGGGGTAAGACGGATATCTTCTGTCCGATGTATATGGGTTACGAGGACTGTGAGAAGTATTCAAAGACCGACAATCCCCGTCCGCTGATCCAGTGTGAGTATGCCCATGCGATGGGTAATTCGATGGGTGGTTTCAAAGAGTACTGGGATGTAATCCGTAAGAATGCGAAGTATCAGGGAGGCTATATCTGGGACTTCGTGGATCAGGGTCTGCGTGACAAGAGTCGTATTACAGGTAAGGAAATCTTTACCTTCGGTGGTGACTATGGACGTTATCCCGCCAGTGACCATAACTTCAACTGCAATGGTATCATCGCCCCGGATCGTCGTCTGAATCCACATGCCCATGAGGTGCGCTATTATTACCAGAATATCTGGGTGACAGATAAGGGTCTGAAGGAAGGTAAGTTTGAAGTTTACAACGAGAATTTCTTCAAGACGCTCGACGATGTGGAGATGGAATGGTTTGTCGGTGGTGCTTCTGGCGGACACCATCATGACAACCCGGGGCGTCCTGAAGGCATGACCTTCGGACATGGCGGCACTATTGACATCAATGGCATTGCGCCTCAACAGCGCAAGACCATCACCGATGAGGCCTTGAAGAACACTATAACCCGAGTACTTGGACATCATGGCGATCAGGAGATATTCGTTATTTTCCTGTTTAAGTCGAAGAACGGTGCGCCCCTCATCGACAAGGGGCAGGTGTTGGCTCGTCAACAGTTCGTGCTGAATCCCTACCAGTTCCCGGAGATCAAGGCTGAAACGGCTCAGGTTGCCAAGGAGGAAGTGGAGAGTTACGTGAAGTTCGATGCTGCAGGTACCACGTTGACCATCGGCAAGCGGACGGGATGGATTGACTATCTTGATGTTGATGGTGAACCAATGCTTGTTGACCGTCAGTCCGTGATGCCAGAGTTCTGGCGTGCGCCAACTGACAATGACTATGGTGCCGGTTTCCAGCGCCGTCTGGGGGGCTGGCGCAATCCGCAGATGCGGCTGAAAGAGTGTCAGGTGGGCGACAATGGTGTCACCGCTAAGTTTGACATGCCTGACGTGAAGGCCACGCTCACTATGACCTATACGCTGACAGCAGAGGGTGAGGTTGTCGTACGCCAGCAACTCACTGCCGACAAGGAGGCCAAGATATCCCAGTTGCCACGCTATGGCATGCAACTGCAGATGCCGAAACAATATGACGAGGTGACCTACTACGGTCGTGGTCCTGTTGAGAACTACTGCGACAGGAATTCGAGTGAGTTTATTGGTATATATAATAATAAGGTGACGGATGAGTATTATCCATACGTCCGTCCGCAGGAGTCGGGTAATCACACTGATGTACGCTGGTTCCGCGTGCAGGATAAGCAGGGTAGGGGACTCGAGTTCTATAGTAATGCTCCGATGGAGGCCAGTGCCCTGAACTTCCTGACTGAAGATCTCGACGACGGTATGTCGAAGGACAAGAAAATAGACCGTCACTCAGGTGATCTTGTAGAGCGTCCGTTGACGCAGGTGCATATCCAACAGCGTCAAATGGGTCTTGGCTGCGTGAACTCTTGGGGTGCCTGGCCGCGACAGGAGTATATGCTGCCCTATCAGAACTATGACTTCACCTTTGTCATTAAGCCCCTGAAATAAACTAATAAATTGCTCTGCATTATCAACCCCTTTGTGGCATTTTGCTACCACAAAGGGGTTGATTTTGGTCAAAAAGATTTAATTGTGGGGATTTTTTGTAAATTTTAAGTAGCAAATCGTTGGTGGATATCTTTATAATTACTATCTTTGCACCGGTTTTGATAAAGAAGAAGAGATGAAAGATATAAAAGATATAAAGAAAATGATATTTATGGTGATGATGTTCCTGGTCGGTTCATTGTCACTGAATGCCGCAGAGAATGTCGCCAGCAAGGACGATGTCGATACCACCTATATCAAGTTGGATGAGAACCGTGTGCCAATCAATCACGTCAACTTGACCTATGATGAACTGGTAGAGAAAGTTGGAGAATTAGAGACCATTCTTGAAACAGAGAACTTCCAACTGTATGCCGCAGGCGACTATACCTACAAGATTGAGGGAGGTGTGGTTACTTCAATGGCCATTCAGATAGCTGATGAGAAGAACGACAAGGTGATCTATAATCAGATTCTGAATGCCCTTGCAAAGAGTAATTCCATCAAGGATACGCATAATACAGGCGGAAACCATTATCTGTATGCCAACTTCCAAAT
>JAFWTK010000254.1 GCA_017518935.1 Prevotella sp. | reverse complement strand
GGCATGGTGTTGATTGAAGCAATGGCTTGTGGGCTCCCAGTCATATCATTTGATTGCCCGTGTGGTCCTAAGGATATTGTTCGCCATCAGGAGGATGGCTTACTTGTCCCCTCTGGCGACGTAGTGAAATTATCAGATGCCATACATCTGATGTTGTCTGACGATGGTCTGCGATATCAGATGTCATCAAAGGCCATTGTGAATGTTCGTCGCTTTGAGTTATCAGAGATAGCAGAGCGGTGGAAGAATCTGTATGATACAACTTCTAATAAAATTTGAATTGTATGTTAAGTAAAATATACCATACCCTTTTCCGTAAAGATGTGACCTTCACTGCAGCGTTGTTTGCTAGTGAAGAGTTGTCATTGGGTATTTTTGACGAAGCACATCTGATTTTGAAGTTACCGTTGAAAGGGTTGTGGAAGCCTAAGCCTTTGAGGTTTCAAGCGGATTCGTTTCTATATGTTAAAGACGAGGAGTTGTATCTTTTTTATGAACAGCAACATTGGGATGATCCCGGTTGCATTGCAATGATAAGGACAAAGGACTTGAAAACATGGACGGATCCTCAGATTGTGCTGAGAGAGCCTTTCCATCTGTCATTTCCGTATGTCTTTGAAGATAATGGCAGTATCTATATGATACCAGAGTCGCAGGAGGATAATTCCGTCCGGCTTTATCGTGCCAACAGCGATTTGACCTCTTTCACTTTTGTCCGTACGATATTGCAACAAGAAAAGAAAGACGGCATACATTTCAACTATAATGACAGTCATATATATAAGAAAGGTGGAAGATACTATCTGTTTACCTCATATCAGAAGGACTGGATGTACTATCAGGAGTTGTATATGACAGATGATTTGCTGAAAGGGGATTTCCAAAAACATCCCTGCTCCCCTGTCTGTGTTGACAATGAGTATGGACGTAATGCAGGTTCTCTTATCGACTTTGATGGCAAGTTGTTGAGGGTAACTCAGGACTGCCATCATGACTATGGAGACAATATCTCATTGATGGAGGTTCTGGCATTAGACGATAAGATATACGAGGAAAGGCTTTATCGTCGAAATGTCTTTCCAAAGAACAGCATTTTTGTGGATGGTGGCCATCAACTGAACATCAACCGATTCCATGGACTATATGTTTATGCAACAGACTATAAGGTCAATAAATGGACATGGTATCAGTCTTATGTTTCTGTGGCGACAAAATTTGGTTTGCATAAGAGAAAAGGTTGAGATGCATTATGATGTGACGATAGGAATTCCTGTTTATCAGGTGGAAAACTACATCAGACGGACGATGGAGTCGGTCTTGTCGCAAACCTATCCTAATATTGAATTCCTTGTGGTGGATGATGGTAGTAGAGATCGGTCTTTGGAAATCATACGGTCTCTTCAGTTTGTTCATCCGAGAGGAAATGATATTCGGATTATTGAACATAATGAGAATAGAGGCGTATCAGAGACACGTAATCATATTATTGATGAGGCCAGAGGTGATTATTTGTATTTTGTGGATTCTGACGATGTGATAGCAGAGAATACCATCTCTTTGTTGATGGAACAAGTGAAGACTCATCATGCCGAGGTTGCTTTTGGTTCATACGAAAGAATTGAGATTTCCGGAGTACGAACATTATTCCAATATCCGAAGTCTGTATTTGATGAACCTGATGCTTTTGCTAATTATGTCTATGGCAAATATGCAGGATTTCAGGCTTCTGCATGTAATTATCTGATGAGTTTGAATCTGATAAGAAACCATCAACTTAGGTTTTATAAGGCAGATTTTTGGGAGGATATGGTGTTTACCCTTAATCTGGCTACTATTGTTCAGCGTGTCGTTTTGTTGCCAGACGTGACATATACATATTTATGTAGGGAGAATTCCCTTTCAAATTCATGGAATCAAGATGTTATAGAAAAAGCAAAGATTGTCCAATACTTTAATGCGGTTAATATCCTGAAAGATGGAAGTGGTGGCTTGAGAGATAAAGTATATTATCCCAATAGATGTTTTTTCGCCGTATTGTCTAATCTATATATTATATGTAATGTATTGAAGAAATGGGATTATATTACACCATCTTTTTCTGCCAAAGAATTAAGGGATAACCTGAAGTATCCTGTGCCTCTTTTTGACATTTTACACTTTAACCAATTGAAATTACGCAATATATCGCTATATGTATTGGGAAACCTTCCTTCTTGTATTTGTATGTCGTTTATTCGTTGTTATGCTTGGATAAGGGGCTATTAATTTAGAATTCATATGAAAATATACTATATCTATACTGCTTTAGTAACCAAAGGTGGAGCCGACAGGGTTATTGCGGAGAAAGCAAACTGGTTGGCAGAACACGGTCATGATGTGGCCATTATAACTGATACACAGATGGGACGTGAGCCGGTCTTTCCTCTTTCTCAGAAGGTCAGGCTGATTGACCTCGCAATTGATTTCTCCAAGGAATATGGACATGGCTTCATAATGCGTATTGTTATGTATTATAAACTGATGCATCAATACCGTCAGAAAATGACAGAAGTCTTGATGCATGATAGACCTGATATTGTCATTACAACTTTAGGACGTGATATCAGTTTTATTACTAAAATTAAGGATGGTAGTAAAAAAATCGGTGAGGCTCATACAACAAAGCATTTCATTCGTAATTTCCATCTGTTGGAGCAGCGAAATATCATATTTAGATATTTGACAAAGTATTTTAGATGGGATATGGACAGAGAAGTAAACCGTCTGGACGCTTTAGTCGTACTTACATCACAGGATCAACATGATTGGGGGAAAAAGATTCCGGTCTATGTAATTCCTAATTCATATCCATTCTATCCTGATATCCCGAGTACATGCGAAAATAAGCAGGCAATTATTGTAGGTCGGTACAATAGTGCTAAGGGGTATAATTATCTGGTGGATGCATGGAAACTCGTTCATCAGAGACATCCTGACTGGATTATAAATATATTTGGTTCAGGGGAGTATGAGAATGATATATGTCATCGGATTCATAATGAAGGTCTTCAGGAAGTCATTATTATGAACCCGCCAACTGATCGTATTATGGAAGAATACCTGAAAAGTTCTATATATGTGATGAGTTCTGTTTTTGAGGGATTTGCCATGGTGCTTTTAGAGGCAATGGCTTGTGGCTTGCCATGTGTGTCATTTGATTGTCCATACGGTCCAAGAAATGTGATAACTAATGGGGAAGACGGCATACTTGTAGAATATCTAAATTCTCAGGCTCTTGCTGATAATATTTGTAAGTTAATTGAAAATAAAGACTTAAGAATGGAGATGGGGAATAAAGGACGCCGTAATGTTTTGCGTTTTTCTCGGGAGACGATTATGCCTCAGTGGGTTGAATTATTTGAATCAGTAACCAATAAAGAATAAGATATGGCTTGGTACGATAAATATATGTCAATATATGGCAAACCTTTTAGTGAGGTGCCACAAGATGTGATTGATGGAACACGTGAGCGCTTGGCTCAGTTACAAAGCGCAAATCCGATAGCCTCTATAGTTGTAATAGGGTATAATGAGGAAACTCATCTTCAGGCATGTCTGTGGGCATTAAGCGAAATACATTGTAAATACCCCGTGGAGATCATTGGTGTTGATAATGATTCAAAGGATTGCACAGCAGAGATATACGAGAAATCAGGAATACCATATTTTACAGAATACCAGCATTCTTGTGGCTATGCTCGTCGTTGTGGTTTGCAACATGCTAAAGGTAAATTCTACTTTGATGTGGATAGTGATACAATCTATCCTCCTATGTATTTCGAGATTATGCTCAATCATCTTATGAAACCTGGTGTTTCTTGTGTATCTGCCACATGGGGATATTTCCCAGACGAGAATCATTCTAAGTTAGGATTGAGAATTTATGAGATGACCCGTGATCTTTTCCTTTGGATTCAACATTTCAAGCGTCCGGAGTTAAGTGTTCGTGGCTTGGTTTTTGCCTATAACGCAGACTATGGTCGCAAGGAACCTTATCGTGTGGAAATAATCAGAGGTGAGGATGGTTCTATGGCCTTTAATTTGAAGAAATACGGTAAGATAGTGTTTGTTCGTGACAAACGTTGTAGGGCTATTACTGGCTATGGTACGATAGGGAATAAACCAATGTATGTGAGTTTTTTTGAGAATGTCAAGACCCAACTAAAAGGTGTGACGAGGATTTTTCATAAGACAGATCATTATGAAGATTCCGAAGATAATTTGGTTAAGAAATAGTCACCAGCGTTTGTTATGCGAGTTGGTATTTGATAGTCCTCAGGACGCAACGGATGTAACGACTAAAGGTAATTCCGTGTTTTTTGTGATGGAAGAGCCAAAACCAACTACGTGTTCTAAAATGCTTACGAATATCAAACTCAATCATATTGTCAATTTCATCGCACTCATATTGATGAGCATCGCGTTTAATGAGTTCTATAAGTTCCTTGTCCTTTGTGTTGTTTGGGTGTCTGTCTTCAATAAAGTCTAATCGCCATATTACAGAGGAACGAACAGCCTCAATTTTGTCTTCAATACAGGTGAGATC
>JAFWTK010000253.1 GCA_017518935.1 Prevotella sp. | reverse complement strand
GTGTCTTCGCCTGTGTGGTCGGCTAACCATTGTGCCATCGAATACGCAGAAAGTTCATAAGAATGCTTTTGATGACGAATCAGTTTCTTAATATACAACTTCTTTTCGTCAATATCATAGTAACCATACTTGTGATCTAAGTTTTCAGTAACGATTCGTCCATTGGCATAGTTGGCCATGGAATCAAAATCAGTTATTCGTTCGGCATCCACTCCCAAAGCCAGGCTCTGACCGTAAACCGGGATGCAGATAACGGTTTTATGTTCATTATGGTCATGACAGGATGCCAATCCAATAACAACCATTATCACGATGATGATTTTTGCTTTCATGGATGCAAAGTTACGAAATAACGAGTGAAAAACCAAATGTTTTTGGATTTTTCCGAGTGCAGAGTTTCTTTGGCAAAGCCAAAGTTACACAAAAATAACAAAATCCTTTGATGTATCACTTTTTTTTTCTACTTTTGCATGAAAATAACAGGAATCATGAAAAGGGAAACCAATTTTGAAGTATTGAGAACTGCGGCAATGTTCTTCATTGTCGTCTACCATTGTCTCACACATGGTGTCGGAGATGGTTATGGTTTTAATACTGAAAGTCCGATAATGCTTTCAAATGCATTGTTTTCTGACTTCTTACTGGTTTTTAGTAGTATAGCGGTGAATCTCTACGTGATGATTTCTGGTTATTTCTTGGTGGATTTGAATTTTAAGGCGAGTAGGATTGTAAGGACATGGTCTTACGCGTGTTTTTATTCTTTTATCATAACGGTATTGTTTATGGCATTGGCCATAGTGCCTTTTAATGCCATTTCTGTAGGTAAAAGTCTTTTCCCGATTAGTTCAGATGCCTATTGGTTTGTCACACAGTATATCGGCTTGCTCATTCTGTCTCCGTTTTTGGCAGTCTTGGCTCGTCAATTGACTTATCGGCAATACTTAGCGCTTTTGATAGGTGGTGCCATATTATGCCTCTCTATTATTCCGGATTTCCCTTTGGGGAAGAGATTCTATGTGGCTCATGGCAATTCCGTGTGGTCTTTTGCTTATTTGTTTATGATAGCAGGTTTTATTAAGCATCATCTCAAAAAGGTTCCTATGGGGCGCCTGTCAATGATAGTCGTCTCGCTAATCGTGTTAATCCTTGTGTGTGAGGTCATAGGGGGCTATAATAACGGAAGCATTTCTCTTTATTGGTTGAATTATAATGGCGTGGTCTTGATACTATCGGTTGCCGTGTTTGTCTTAGTGCGTCAACTGCAGATTCCGGAGAAAGGATTTTGGAATCTTTTTGTCAAAGCGGCACCATATACTTTTGGCGTATATTTGATTCACGACCATCTGCTTGTTCGTGATTGGCTGTGGAATACGGTGTCTTTATCTTTTTATGGTGATAAGTGGCTTTTCCCGTTAATCGTAATTGGAGTATGTCTCGTTATCTTTGTGGTTTGTGCAGCGGTTGATGCTGTCAGAAAGAAACTCTTTACAATAATAGGACTTGACAAGTTTATAGCAAGGGTTGACAAATGGACTTTTTAGTCGTAGATGTCAAAACTAAAGCCAATCTCTTTTGCGATTTGTAGCACATCCTGTGTTTTCTCCATAGAAAAAATCTCTGGGATGGAGGAATGGGTTCCAAAGATAACGAATGCCTTTCTGTCATAGGCTTTTTGCAGCATGTCACGCATCTTGTCTAAATCGGTATCAGGGCCAATGCCTATACGTCCGAACTGGAACACATGTCGGTCAGGATTGATGAGGGAGGCACCAGATATCATCTTACACCCCTGTTGTGCAATGACTTTTCTGATGGTTCTGTTGTTACAACCATGGGGCGGAATGACTAATTTAATGATTCTCGAAGTGTCAAACCCTTGTTCATGAAGTCTCTGATAACTTTTACGTATATCTGCTTCAATCTGTGAAGCATTCCAATCCCACCATCGTTCATGTCTCAGACCATGCAGCACAATACCGGCACCTTGATGCTGCCAAGATGCCAATGAGTCCGCCACCTCTGGTTCCATTTTGTCTGCAATGACAGCGAAATAGGGTGGGATACCTACAACATCAGCAATCTTTTTCACCTGAAATACACCGATGGTACTGTCATCGTCAATCCACATAGCATAGGCTTTGTCATCTGTTGATGAGCCGTACCATGCATCCAAGAGCCCTACATATATGGTTTGCTTGGTTAATTCGTTGCCCAAAATGGGAGCACGCCACCAAGTGATAATGGCCACGAGAAGGATCAGAGATATAATAATCACGACTTTTTTCACGCTCTATTCACTGTCCTTTGTACCGAAATAATTGCTATAGATGATCAGATCCGACAGTTCTTGCGTCTCTGTCGTAACAGAGTTTTGATAATCTTTGTTGAGTAAGGTGTGGCCCAATCCGCGCCATTTGCCGTCGATACCCAAGATATCCATAATGGTCGTGTAAACATCCAACTGGTTACACTCTCCTTGCCATGCATCTGCGGGATTGAAACCGCCATTGATGATGTAGATGGGGATGTCGTCAGTAATCTTTCCTTCCATATCTAAATATCTTGCGCGGGCATCGTGGTCGGCCACAATGATGATCAGACTCTTGTCATAGAGTCCTTTGGCTTTCAGGTCTTCGAGATATTTGCCAATCTGCATATCAAAATAGTGACAACTGTTCAGGTAGTTCTTGTAACGTTGTGGCAAATTCGGGTCAGTCACCTCAAACCCGTGCTTCTCGAAACTTTCGTATGGCTGATGCATGGACATCGTCAGTATCAGAGAGAAGAATGGCTGTGGTGTCGCATCGTCTTTAGATGAGGCATAATTGAAGATCATACCGTCCGACAGAAAACCGTCATTCTTGGGATCTACCTCTGTCTGATAGTCTATCATAGAATAAAGATTGTCAAATCCGTATGCCTCGGTCATGGGCTGCTGTTCCCACAATGTCGGGTTGGTGGGAATTAGAGTATAGGATTGGAGGTTTGGGAAAACCTTCTTCATTTGTTCTGGCAGCCCGATGATGGTGTCACGCTTAGCCTTACTGACGGTTATCTCTGAGTGTAATGGCAACAGTCCTGCCATATAGATGAACTGTCCGTCGGCAGACTCGCCAATGGATACGTTTGGTCGCATGTGGCCGTTGTAATAGACGGTACTGTCATGCTTGAGTCTATTCATGTTTGGGGTGATCTCCTTTCCGTCAACGATGAGGTCGGAAGTAACAGACAAGTACGACTCTACCAAAATGAATATGACATTCTTAATACTGTCAGGTGCAGTACGTTTGGTCACTCTCTGGGTGTGGTCAGAGTATGCCTTTTCAATCTCTTCGATTTGTTCTTTTGTCAATTTGATCTCTTTCTTTCGGGTCAGTTGATCCACCACGAGTTTCCTGAAGAATCCCTTATGGAAGACCGTCCAGTTGGGCCACATGGCATCCATTTTCTCTGGAGTGAACATGGTCTTCTCAAGGGCATAAACAACGCCATAATGTGGGTGGAAGATATAAAGAGCATGTGCGAATACCCCAAGCGAAGCACAAATGAGCCATGTAATAAGGATGGTCTTTAGGCTTTTGCTGGTGATGTCATTTCTTTTACTGCGAATATAAACCAAGACAAAAAGAATCGCCATGATGGGATAGAAAAGGTCAATGGTATGGAACTCTGCCAGCATGCTGTTTATCACAGAGGTATCCGAAAGATTACCTGCCTGACCCATGGACGACCAGTTCAAATATTGATGGAAGAATCGGGCATAGAAGGCGTTAACGAATGACCATATCAGTGTGATAATGAATGTAATAACAAGACTGGCTCTTACTCTTCTTAAAGTAATGAGCAATGAAATAAAATAGATTACGGTTACATCCAAAAAGCAGGCAATCAGATTGTCAATTAATGATGACTTGAAACGCCCGACCTCTAAATCAATTGTCTGCAAGAAATAGTGATGAACGAACAAAAGGTTCACAACTGACATTATGAACAACAGAAAGAAATCTGTGTTAATATACTTCTTAAAACCTTTCATATACGGTTGGCAAAATTACGAATAATAGTTTAATTTTCCAAATATATTATCATAAATATGATTATCGTGTTTATGATAATTGTAAATATGATAATTGGATTCTCCAATGCTGGAATTCCCATTACCTTATACCCAGAGTTTTTTGTCTTGTATGCTGAAGAAAAACGAATCGCACTCCTCTACGTTGATTAAATCATAGATTTTGCTGGCATATACGATATCGTGAAGTCCTAATCCATAGTTATAACTAATGATTCGCTCATCCTGATTCGTGCGTCCAGGATTCTCTCCTAAGAGCACATGATGGATTTCGTCGTATTGGCGGAACTTGGGAAAATACTTCCAGTTTCGTATCTGACCCGTATCATCTCCAAAGACCTTGTCAAAGAATAAGTCACAGTTCTGGAACCCACGAACGTGAACAGGAATGACAGTGATGCCTTTTTTGAATAAGGCATCATCAGGGAATAAGAGTTCTGTGGCGACAGTGACACACGAGAAAACAACATCAGCCTTAGAGATGAACTCTTTTTTGTCATCGATAATCTCAAAGTTGACATTCGTTGCATACCCAAAGCGCTCTATGAATTGTTCGGCCTGATCTTTATATCTCAAGAGTCGGATGGTTATACTTTTGTCTTGGTGGTCTGCTATCAGGCACATTGCTGTCGCCCTTGCAATATTACCCAAACCCATAATAGAATAAGTGTCAACTCCTTTTTTTTGGAAAAGTCTTGCAGCAAGTGTTGCAACCGCACCAGTCCGCATCGCAGTTATCCAGTCGCCATCCATCATAGCCAACAAATGACCGGTCTTTGCATCGTATAGATATATCACACTTGAAAGGGCAGGAATCTGGCCTTCAATTCTATTGACCACTTTGATACCGAATCTCTTGTGACCATTCTGTTCTGGTAATAGGCAAGGCATGGTAGTCATGAAATCTTCGCCTTGCGGATGAACACTTGGTTTGGGAGGCATCTGAGCCAAGTCCTTCATCTTAAAACCTTCCTCAACCCATTTTATACACTCTGTAGGAGAGATGTTCAATGATGAAATCTGCTCTTGTTGTATGATAGCGATTTTATCTGTTTTCATATTCCGTCAAATTGTCTTAGGGCATCAATAAGTCTTGTGTTGTCCTCGTGGTTGCGGACGGCGATACGCATGTATTGTCTGTCGTCAAGACCAGGTTTGTTACTACAGTCACGGGTCAGGATGTTATGATGCTTCAACATATAGAGCACCACCTCATTGGCTGTATGGGGTGGCAGTATTTCGCAGAGGAAATAGTTGGCCTGTGATGGCATGACTCGTAAGAAACTGATGCTCTTGAGTTTCTGCTCGAAGTCAGCACGCTCTTCAATGAACTTTCCGCAGGCCGTTTTGTAGTCCTTTTCGTACTTGTTATAGATCTGCATGAAGAATTCTGCGAACGAGTTGAGGTTCCAGATAGAGACCTGTTTCTTCAGGCCGGCAATCAGTTTCTTGTTGGCAGAGGCGAGAATACCGAGTCGGATGCCAGGTACACCGAACGACTTGGAGATACTCTTCATGACAATCAGATGCGGATTCTTTTCCAATATTTCATCGCTGAGCAGGGAATTATTCTCCCAATCCTCACTGAAGTCCACGAAACTCTCGTCGATAACGAGTCGGATGCCCTTTTTCGCACTCCAGTCGCAGAGCCTGAACAAGTCGCTCTTGGGGATGAAATTGCCAGATGGATTGTCGGGATTGATAATTAATAAGGTGTCAACAGGATTTGCCTCGAAGAAGTTCATCAGGTCGTCGGCAGTATAGCGATAGTCCCCGTTCTCAGGCACAAAGGTCACCTGTGCTTCTTTGTAGTAGCGGTTGGGATATTCCTCAAACGTTGGACGGATGATTCCCACTTTGGGCTTTGTGATGATCGCCGTGTCCCTGAAGAGCGTCAGATGATTGTACTCTACGAAACTTTCCATTAATACCTTGATGAGTTCCGCAGCACCGTTGCCTGGAATAATATAGTCCTCACTGACACCAAAACACTTGCTGGCGATGATGGTGTTGACTTTCATCCCCGAGGGATACTGTGTCAGAAGTGTCTCGAAGTTCGCCTTCATCTCATCCATCACCCGTGGGGTGGGGAAATAGGGGTTCACCAGATAGCAGAAATCGAGCATTTGAGGGAAACGCCAGAAGCCGCCAAAACGTCCGTAGTACTTCCGCAACAGATACCTCTCGTCGGCAAAGAGGGCTTCGGCAATATCCAAATCCTGCTTGTCGTCGATCTCGTACCATTTCTCGTTGGTAATCGGCAGAGCCTTCAGTTCATGACTGTTCAGGAAAGAGATGATGCGCAGCACATTCTCGTAATACTCATTGTTGCCCACGGCCTTCGAGTAAGCCTCGAGGAAAGGCACGTATTTGGTCTGTGAGAACGCACAACTGAACTTATAGATGTTCACCGTCTTGTAGTAACTGCTGGCCTCGTTGTAGTCGAAGGCCGCCTTCGGCACGAAGTTCACGATGTTATTGTCATGATCGAGGCGTACCATCGTACCGTCCATCCACTGTTCGTACTTCGCCACAAGTGCGAGGTTGGGGTAGGGGTTCTCCGTCAACAGACGTAGCATACCGTCGTCAAAGATCAGGTCGCTCTCCAACAGCAGGGTGTCGTCTTCCTGCATCTGTTGTTTGGCCAGTGCCAGCGAGTAGATGTTATTGGTCTTGTCGTAGATGGGGTTCTCCACATAATCTATCTTCAGTTTGTCGTCATAGCGGTTGCCGATATAGTCAATGAGGTTTTGAGCCTGATAGCCCGTGACAATGACGACTCTTTTCAGATCCAACTCTGCCAGTTGCCCCAGCATCCTGTCGATGAGGCGCACGCCATTCACCGACAACATGCACTTGGTGTTGTCTTTCGTATATTCTCCCAGCCGGCGTCCCATGCCTGCTGCTAAGATGATTGCTTGCATATCCGATTTCTTTTATTTTTGTGCAAAAATAATATATTCTGATGAAATAGCCAAATGTTCCGTCTTTTTTCTATATCTTTGCAAGAGCAAATGGAGAAGAAACGAATAGAGTGGAAAAATCACTTTTTCCTTTTCTATTTCATAGAATTTTTATACCTTTGTCGCGGATTTCACATACTCTACCCAAGTTCTACCCAAGGTCTACCCAAGGTGTAGCCAAGGTCTACCCAAGGTGTAGCCAAGGTTAAAAGGCTGTCATTACCTTGGATAGAACCAGAGTACTGCCTGGATAGGGTATGGATAGAGTGAAGGAATAAGTCTGTTGGGAATAATATAATATTGTAGGAACTAATTTTATAACAGTATGGTAAAAATCAAACAAGTCGGCATTGGCCGGATGGCATCAGGAACAATCGATGGCATCACGTATGTAACTCGTGGGGATGTAACCTTTGCGCGGTCCACGCCCATTATGCCCGCACACGTCTATACTACTCCAGCGGCAAAAAAACGTCGTGCGATCTTTAACATGATTCAGATGCATTTGAAGCATCATCTGCCTACACTTCGCAAGACGATAACG
>JAFWTK010000252.1 GCA_017518935.1 Prevotella sp. | reverse complement strand
CTGGCATAATCCATCTGGTTCATGCCACGCAGGCGATAGGTCTTCAGTTCGGCAGTGATGCCGGCCCAGTGGTCTTGGGCATTCCACACATAGTCGTCTTTCGGCATACCGATCAGGTCGCGGCCGATATAGACATAGTGGTTGGTGTTGACGGTCATGGGGAGTGCGAGGGGGTCGCTCTCCACCTTATATTTCAGACTGCCCTGCGTACAGGTGTATGTCAGGCGCTGGATGCCGTGATCCTCGATGTTGAAGATCAGGTAGTTGGGGATGTTCATGTCCAGTTTGGCAAAGATCACGGGAATCTCGCACTGGGCATACCAGTCGCGCAGTTCCCAGAAGAGTTGGCTGTGGATGTTGTACTCATATTCTATCACGGTACCCACTTTCACGTTGGGGACGGTAAACTCCACCAGATAGTTTTGGTCGTCGATCTTCGTCTTCACGATGTCGCTTTTCTTCAAAGTCGTCTTCACAACCTTGCTGCCTTCCTGGTTGAAGGCGGTAGCCTTGATGTCCTCCACCATCTCGTCGCCATCGGTGCCAAAGATGCCTTCCGACATCGGACCGTCCTGTTCCTGGAAGGACGAGTTGCCGCTGACCCTATCCATGGGAATGGTCATGAACGAGGTTCTCAACCCCGAGATATTATTACCTACCGACATATTCATCCGATAGGGTATGACCACCTTGGCAAATCGGGCACCTTCAGGCTTTAACACCTTGATGCGGAACTTCTCACGATAGTCTACCAGAAAACTACTCGTCTGGACGGTATATTCCACATCGGTCAGTCGGCAGAGCACCACAGCATCAGCATCCGGCTCCGGACTGTAGACCGTCATTTCCATCTCTTCTTTGGTAGGTTTTCCGAACTTCATGTTCACGTTTTGCTGGGCAGAAACACTCAGTCCTGTCATCAGAAACAGGATAACCAGCAGTTTTTTGTTGTATTTCATCATAATAATTAATAATGTGTTTATAAGTCTTACTTATTTTTTTATTGCCTGAGTTCCCAGAAAGCCACTGCGGCAGCAGCAGCCACATTGAGGGAATCGACATCGTGCTGCATCGGGATGCGTACGACATAATCGGCAGCGGTGATGGTGTCCTGAGGCAGTCCGTCACCTTCCGTGCCCATGATGATGGCCAGACGACTGATGGTTTTCAGGACGGGCGCATCGAGGGGAATGCTTTTCGGTGTGAGTGCCATGGCCGCTGTACGGAAGCCATAATCGTGGAGACTGGAGAGGGGTTCATCGATCCAGGTCCAAGGCACCAGAAAGACGGATCCCATAGATACACGGATGGCCCGACGGTTTAGCGGATCGCAGGAGTTGCGTGTTAGCAGAACCGCATCAATGCCCAAGGCAGCGGCACTACGGAATATGGCCCCGATATTGGTGGTATCGACAACACCGTCGATGACCACGATGCGATGGGCCTTTTCACAAAGATCACTTACGCGTTTGGGCTTGTGACGACTCATAGCACAGAGAACGCCACGTGTCAGCGGATAACCAGTCAGATTGGCCAACACCTGGCGTTCACCAGTGTATACAGGGATGTCGCCGCAATGTCGGATGATATCGGCGGCGTCCCCGTTGATGTGCTTCTTCTCACAGAGAAGGGCTGTAGGCACATAGCCTGCCTTGAGTGCCACACGGATAACTTTCGGACTTTCTGCAATGAAGATGCCCTTTTCCGGATCGACCTTGGAGCGCAACTGTGCCTCAGTCAGATGACTGAAGATTGCTGCCCCAGGGTGGTTAAGGTCGTGTAGTTCAATGACAGGCATTTATTAATTTTTTATCGTATGAACGTATTTAGAAGAAAACGGTGCTCAGCAAATATGCCACGATAGTGGAGGTGAACACACAGATAAGACCCGGCATCATGAACGAGTGGTTCAGCAGGTACTTACCGATGATCGTCGTACCAGAGCGGTCGAAGTTCACCGTGGCGATATCCGAAGGATAGTTGGGGATAAAGAAGTAGCCGTAGACACTCGGGAGAACACCCAGCAGAACAGGACCAGGGATGCCTAACTTATAAGCCAGCGGCAGCATGGCCACCACCACAGCACCCTGAGAGTTGATGAGCACAGAAACCATAAAGAACACCAGGGCGATGCTCCAGGGATATTGGGCTACGATGTCGGCCAGCATCGTCTGCATCTCATCCATGTAGTTTGAGAAATAGGTGTCTGCCAGCCAGGCGATACCGTAGATGGCTACCACAGCCACCATACTTGACTGCCAGACAGGGCCAGCAACGGCCTTCTTCGGCTGCGCCTTACAGAAAATGATCATCAGGGCGGCAGCAGTAATCATCACAATCTGGATAACGAGGTTCATCTTCAGAACTATTG
>JAFWTK010000251.1 GCA_017518935.1 Prevotella sp. | reverse complement strand
CGTGAAAGTAATTCGCGGTTGGAGTCTGCTGACGGCACTTATAGGAATACTAGTATGCATCGTGGCGGGTCCTTTCTTGAGTGAATCAACTTTCTCGTGGGGTGATCATAGCCTTCATTTTATCTTGTTGGCACCTGCTGTCGGTATGATGGCTATCACAGGAGGCGAAACTGCAATTCTGAAAGGTCAGCGCAAATTGGGGGCTCTGGCCATCATACAGATTATCTCTGTGTTGGCTTCGCTGGTTATCTCAATACCAATTTATTATGTATTCTGGCAGGCGGGTATCGTGCCGGTTATTGTGTTGACGGCTTTTATCACGATGTGCTCCACGCTGTACTATTCTCTGCGACTCTATCCGTTACGTCTGAGTGGAGCCAGAGGAATTCTGGGCGAGGGGATGGAGATGGTACGGCTTGGGGTCGCCTTTACCTTTGCTGGCATTATCGGTAGTGCGGCTGAGATGGTTATTCGTTCTTATCTCAATGTGGTGGGTGACCTTGATGTGCTTGGATTGTATAATGCCGGCTATATGCTGACAGTTACCTATGCTGGTATGGTGTTCTCAGCGATGGAAACTGATTATTTCCCAAGATTGTCGGCAGTGAATCGTGATGTTGAGGCAACAAACCTGACCGTCAATCGCCAGATGGAGGTATCGCTGCTTATCCTTGCTCCGATGCTTACGTCACTGATTGTATTCCTTCCCATGCTGATTCCTCTGCTTTTCAGTCGTGAGTTTCTGCCGGTGATAGCAATGGCTCAGATATCAGTGTTGGCTATGTTCTTCAAGGTACTGACGCTACCGGTGGCATATATCACGCTAGCGCGTGGCAGATCGGTCATCTATCTCACCCTTGAGACTTCGTATTATGTGGTGTTTGTACTGTTGATAATCTTCGGGTACGAGCATTGGGGACTGATCGGGACAGGTATTGCCGTCACACTTGCCCATGTCTTTGACTATCTGCTTATCAACGGTGTGGCTCGATGGCTCTATGGCTATAAAATGTCATCGGCTGTTATGAGGTACGGTGCAATCCATATTCTTATTGGATTTTTGGCTTACTTTACCACTATAACAGTCGATGACTATGCTTACTGGGTCTTTGGAATCGGCCTCTCACTGGTAAGCATAATGTTCTCCCTACTCATCCTTCGCCAGAAGACCCATCTCTGGGAGGCGCTCACTCAGCGATTCCATAAGAACCGTTAGAAACGGAAGTCGAGTTCCACATCTACTAAGTTGTAGTTGTGCTTGGCCAGATTGCGGTCATTTACGCGTGAATACTCCATATGGAGTTCCAGATTCTTTGTGAAGAAATAGTTGAGACCGCACTCCACCTGATTGACTGACGTAGCCCAGTCTTTTTGATTTCTATAACTCTGATAACGTGCCTTGGCATGGAGTCTGCCCTTGATTATGGGCACAATGCCGAACACATACCAACCGTCAGCCTTGTCACCCTTTGAATAGTCGATTTGGCGCACGTTGTTGCCTGGAGAGGTTGCGCCCCAACCCTGGCTGTGAATATACTCTGCGCGGAAAGTGTATTCGTTTAGGTCGTACTCGGCAGAGAGACAGTAACGGTTTTTCTTTATGCTATGGTTTTCGCCTGTCACCGGGTCTAACATCCCACCACGGCTACCCGTCCATCCGAAGACACCAATGCGCACACCCTTGACGGGCATTATCCATGCACCAGCGATAATATCCTTGCGGTTGTCCATATCCTTTTGGTTAATACCCTCACCATTGTAGATACCTACTTGGTAATGGAACAGCCTGCGGCCATTGGCATTGGGGAAGAGGTCACCGGCAAACTGGATACCGATATCACGACCACTTGATGACTTCTCACCTGTACGGTCACCGAAGGCAGAAAGTTTATTGATGATATCAGCATAACCTCTCCAACCCTGCGTGATGGGGTGGATGGGGTTCTCAAAAGTGAAGGCGCGCTTAAACTGACCTGCACGAATCTTAAATTCCGGGTATTTCCGCCACTCTGCATAGAGGTCAATCAATTGAACGGTAGGTTGTCCGGGACCAGTGGCGTTAGTGCCCTGAATCTGAGCACGCCAATCGAAATCACCAATCTTACCGTCGAGGATGAAACGGGCAAGACGTAGGTTGAAGGAGTTCGAGTGGTTACCTTCGGGGTCCTGCCCCTGATATTGCAGCATGCCATAGCCACTGAGCTTGATGTTCTTCACCCAAGCGGGCAATTCAATCGTGGCCTTCTCCTGTTGTTCGGCCTGTACTTCCTCTACTTCCGTCAGTGTCTCTGCGCTTGCGGGGATGGTCGTCAGCACTACTAAAGCCATCGAACCGAATAGTCTCTTCATCATCATACTTATTCTCATTAGTTATATATTATTACTTTGGCGCAAAGATACGAAAAATACTTGAAACAACCAAATTATTAGGTGAGAAGTTTGTTTATCTGCGGGTGAGGAGTACGACGTTCTCGACGTGGGGGGTATGGGGGAACATGTCGACGGGTTGGACGGCTGTGACGCGGTAGTCGGGAGCGAGGTCGTGCAGGTCACGAGCCTGCGTGGCTGGGTTGCACGACACGTAGACGATGCGCTGAGGAGCAGCGCGAAGGATGGTCTTCACCACGTCGGGGTGCATGCCGGCACGGGGCGGGTCGGTAATGATGACATCTGGGCGACCGTGCTCAGCGATGAACTCGTCGGTGAGAATGTCCTTCATATCGCCGGCATAGAAGAGGGTATTCTCGATGCCGTTAATCTCGGAGTTGACTTTCGCGTCCTCAATGGCTTCAGGGACGTATTCGATGCCGATGACCAGTCGGGCCTGACGGGCAACGAAGTTGGCGATAGTGCCGGTGCCTGTATAGAGATCGTAGATCAGAGGATTCTGGCTAGGATTTCCTAGGGAATGTCTTGGTTCGTCCAGGAAGGCGAACTCGCGGGCGATGGAATAGAGGTGGTATGCCTGCTTAGTGTTGGTCTGGTAGAAGGATTTGGGGCCGACCTTAAAACGCAGGTCTTCCATCAGTTCGAAGATATGGTCGTCGCCTTTAAAGACGAGGATGTCCTGGTCGCTGATGGTGTCGTTGCACTTCTGGTTGTCGAGGTACATGAGCGAGGTAATCTGTGGGAAATGGTCAGCAAGATATTGAAGCAGTGCCTTGGCCTGTGTTTCGCTTTGGGCGAGGGTCTCGGAGGTGCTTCTGTCGTAGTGGAATTGGATGATGACCATCCACTCTCCGGTGTTGGAGTTGCGGATGATGACATCGCGTAGCAAGCCTACCTGGGAACGCAGGTCGAAGAAAGAGATGGCATGGGCGATAGCGTAGTCGCGAATCTCGTTGCGGATCTGGTTGTGCAGGTCGTCCATCAGCCAGCACTTCTCTATGGGCAGAATCTTGTCGAAGGCCCCTGTGATATGGAAACCGATGGCAGGCACATCCTTCAAACTTAGGCTTTCGTCCTTTGGAAGACTCTCAATCTCCTCCTTGGTCAAATAGCGCTTGTTCGCGCAGCCGTAGTCGAGTTTGTTGCGATAGGCCTGCGTATGCACGGAACCGAGGATGGGCCGGAACTCCGGCAGTTCGATCTTGCCGATGCGGGTGAGTTGGTCGAAGACCTGTTGCTGCTTGAACTTCAACTGTTCATCGTAGGGCAGGTTTTGCCACTTACAACCGCCGCAGACACCGAAGTGCTGACAGAAGGGGGTCGCGCGTACATTACTATATATAATAAAGCGCACCACCTCGCCCTCGGCAAAGGAATGCTTTTTACGTCGGATCTGCACGTCGCATACGTCGCCGGGCACGCAGAAGGGTACGAACACCACCAGGTCGTTCCAGTGGAACAGACACTTGCCCTCGGCGGCAACAGCCTCTATCGTTACGCCCTCAAGGAGCGGTAATGGTTTCTTCTTTCTTGCCATAATGGGTGCAAAGTTACGAATAAATATTAAAATTCCCAATTTTTGCACATTTTTCTTGTGTATGTGTGAGAATTATAGTAACTTTGCGGAATTAAAATAAAAACAATTTATAAACATTCAAATATTAAAGTAACAGACGTATGAGCCAAAAAAGAGTCTATCTCTTCGGTAACGGTAAGGCCGAAGGTAATGCAAAGATGCGTGAGGAACTGGGCGG
>JAFWTK010000250.1 GCA_017518935.1 Prevotella sp. | reverse complement strand
GCCCAGATGCTGAACGACGTGGTGGTTGTAGGTTATGGTACGATGAAGAAGAGCGACATCTCCGGATCTGTTGCTACCGTCGACCAGGAAGCAGTCATGAAGCGTGTACCCACCAATATCGGTCAGGCTCTCCAGGGCTCTGCTGCCGGTGTGATGGTGTCTATGCAGGACGGTTCTCCTGACGGTAAGTCAGCCATCCGCATCCGTGGTGTCGGAACTATCAATGGTGACGCTTCTCCTCTGTATGTTGTTGATGGTGTACAGGTTGGTAACAACGCCGACTTCGTGAACCCCAGCGACATTGAGCGTATTGAGATTTTGAAGGACGCCTCTGCAACCGCAATCTACGGTTCTGCAGGTGCTAACGGTGTTGTGATGATCACGACCAAGCACGGTCAGAAGGGGCACACCAACATTACTATTACTGCTGACTTCGGTCTGCAGACACCGCCTTATACCCTCGACGTGATGGGTCTCTCTCAGTATGCTACCGCTATTAAGGAGGCTAAGACTAACGACGGTGCCATGTTCATCAACCAGTTGTGGAACAAGCCCAGCGGTGCACAGGAAATCGATTGGCAGAAGGAAATGACACGTGCCGCCTTCAAGCAGCAATATGGTGCTTCTGTCAACGGTGGTAACGACAAGACTGTGTACAACCTCTCATTCGGTTACAGCGATATTAACGGTCTGGTTGTCAACACGAACTACAAGCGCTTCACCACCCGTGCCAATGTCAGCACTAAGGTCAACAAATACTTGGAGATTGGTGGTGATATCAACTACACCCACAGTGAGAGCCACGGTTCTAACGCCTCTATGGGTAACAACCAGAACCTGTCTTCACTCCGTGACTTCGCTTCTATGACTCCGACTTTGGACTACTACGATCAGAACGATATTAACAAATCAATGGTTCACGTCAACCTGCAGAATCCCGACGGTACATTCGGTGCTGGATATCTGATGACTCCGAACGGATGGGAAGGAAACACCTCAATCGCTGCTAACCCATACGCTACACAGATGGAGAACGCTGAGCGCGCCCGCAACGGATTTGACCGTATCCAGACCACAGGTTTCATCGATGTTACATTCCTTGACATCAATCACCACAAACTGGATGTCCGCAGTCAGGCAACCTATACCTACTGGGCTAACAACAGTTCTGACTTCACTGGTGGACGTACACGTTACAACCAGATTAACGGCCAGTGGCAAGAGGTACTGCTGCCTTCAGGCTCAGACCAGACTTATGCATTCTCTCTGAACAACAGCCACGGTTACAGCCTTGGCATTCAGACTTACCTGACCTATAACCTCAACTACGACATTCACAACCTGACCATCATGCTCGGTAATGAGGTTGGCAAGTCTTGGGGTCAGTGGGTAGGCGTTAGCGCCCGTGATTTCGACTCTTCTTATAACCGTAACATCCGCCTGAGCAACAAGCCCGATGATATTCAGGGTAATGGTGCATACAATGCTGATACACACACCATCTCTTACTTCGCACGTGCTTCTTACAGCCTGATGGATCGTTATATCATCACTGGTACCATCCGTAAGGACGGTAGTTCTAACTTCAGTGGTGGTAACCGTTGGGGTACATTCCCCTCAGTGGCTGGTGCATGGCGTGTCAGCGAGGAGCCGTTCTTGAAGGATGCTGCTTTCGTTAACAACTTGAAGGTTCGTGTAGGTTGGGGTCAGACTGGTAATGCCGGTGGTGTTGCTGGTAAGGCTATCGCAGCCCTGAACATGGATGGTGGTAACTGCGGTTACAACTTCTATACTACTTCTCCTGGTTATGCTGGTGCATTCGGTGGCAACCGTCAGCGTGAAGGTGGTTGGATTTCTGACCTCGTAGATACCAACCTGAAGTGGGAGACCACTGAGATGACCAACTTCGGTATCGACTTCGCCTTCCTGAACGACTGGGATATCACTTTGGACTACTTCATCAAGAATACTAAGGACCTGCTCCTCTATCGTCAACTCCGTCCAACCGCTGGTTACACTCAAATCTACACCAACGACGGTGAAATTAAGAATACTGGTTTCGAGTTCGCAGTTGGCTATCACAAGCAGTTCAATAAGGACTTCGGCTTCAGCGCTCGTCTGACCGGTTCTACTATTAAGAATAAGGTAAAGAGAATGGGTAATGGTGAACCTCTGTACAGCACCTGCTCTGGCAACAGCGGTGCTAGCGCATACGACGGTTCACAGGTTGGTGCTATCGATGGTAACGGTGACTGGAACAACCACTCTATCAGCATTGAAGGTGAGGCTATCGGTTCATTCTTCGGTTATGTAACCGACGGTATTATCCAGAACGAGGCTGACCTCGCTGCCTACAAGGAGAAACTGAAGAATCCGGAAGATGGTACTTTGAACGATGAAATGACCAAGGTTGACGGCGACCATCCTCTGGCTGTTGGTGACGTGAAGTTCAAGGATATCAACGGCGACGGTAGAATTGATACTAACGACCGCCAGATCCTTGGCAATGGCTTCCCCGCTCTGAACTTTGGTTTGAACCTCGGTGCTACTTATAAGGATTGGGACTTCAACCTCTATATGTATGGCGTTTTGGGTCAGGACATCCTGTCTTACTCAGCCATGAAGATGAGTTCTATGCGTCAGTTGGATGACCAGTGCACACCTAACATTCTGAAAGAGGCTTACGATGCAGCCTTCCGCAATGGTAGCGGTTCTCTGCCCCGTCTGAGCATCATCGACTCTAACCGTAACTATCGTGTCAGCGACATGTGGGTTAAGAACGGAAACTTCCTCCGTATCGCTAACCTCCAGGTTGGTTACACACTGCCGAAGCAGATTAGCAACATGCTCTCTATCCAGAAGGCTCGCGTTTACGTAGGTGTTAGCAACCTGCTGACCATCTCTCCTTACAACAAGTATGGAGATCCTGAGTGCGGTAGCGGTTCTGTCCTCTACACAGGTCTTGACACCGGTCGTTATCCGCAGCCCCGCACCTTCATGGGTGGTATTAACGTAACCTTCTAAGAGTAAAAAGGTATAAAAGTAAAAAGGAAAAAAAAAGAATAAAAATATGAAGACAAGATATATTTTATTAAGTGCAGCATTGTGCAGCGTGACAGGTCTTGGTCTTACTTCCTGCAATAACGATGAGTTTCTGGAGGTTGATCAGTATGAGATTGTCTCTTCTGATGCCATGTATGAGAACGACGCCAATGCCAAGAAGGGTCTGAACGGCGTTTACGATATGTTGTTCCCGAATGACACTTACGATGGTGACTGGGGCTTTAAGCCCAACCTTTTCACAGGTTGTCACCCCACTATCGATACCCAGGCTACTGGTTGGGATAAGAACTGGAACGTACAGGCTTGGAACTCTGGTTCATCTGAACTTTTGAGCGGCTGGAAGCATGTCTATCATGGCATCGTACGTGCCAACCTTTACATGGTGGGTATTAAGGATGCAGAGAATCTCTCTCCCAATGTACGTCAGAGTCTGGAAGGTGAGTGCCAGGCACTCCGTGGCTTCTACTACCACTGGCTGGCTACTACTTTCGGTCGTGTACCTATGCTGACTGAGGAAGATAACTTCGGTGATCCTGAAAAGGCTCGTGCTGCTACCTATACTGAGATGTGGGATTTCATCATCAACGACTTCAAGCAGGCTGCTGAGAAACTTGATTGGAAACCTCTGGATGGTGAGTATGGCCGCGCTACAAAGGGTATGGCTCTGGCTTATCTGGGCGATGCTTACATGTGGAAGGCTTATCGTATGTCTGATGGTGCCAACGGTCTGGCTCCTCATGAGGGTAACGACCCCGAATCTAATACACCAGAAAAGTGCTACAATCTTGCTAAGGAGTGCTTCAAGAAGATTCTGGACAGCGGTACCTATAAACTGAATGAGTCATTCACCACATTGTGGGATCCCGCTTCTGCATGGGGACCTGAGACCATCTGGTGCGAGCAACTCGACGAGGGTACCAACTGGGGACAGTGGGGTAACCTGACCTCTAAGTTGATGCTGAAGTGGTACACTGCATGTCCTGAGAACGGCGGTTGGGGTTCACTCTACCTCTCTTGGGAGTGGTACTCTTGCTATGAGAAGGGTGACAAGCGCCGCTCTGGTTCTTGCTACACTGGTGCTGTACCTCAGATCGACCCAAGCAACCCCGCTTATGATCCTCAGTACGAGGGTTGGTATGAGCCCGCCATCTACGGTGTGAACCCCTATCTGCAGGAGACACTGGGTAAGGGTGCTTCTGGTACCGCTACCAAGCAGTTCCACTTCAACAACGGTGAGTGGGCACCTGCCATCTGGAGTTCTAAGATGTGGCGTACCGCCTCTGCCAACTATAAGGGATGGGCAGATGGTCACTGGAGCCCGACTCCTATCTACTGGAAGCGTCTTCCTAACGTGATGCTTGACTATGCTGAGTGCTGCTTCCGTACTGGTAACGAGGCTGAGGGCTGGGCACAGATTGACAAGTTGCGTGAGCGTGCCTTTGGTAAGTTAGAGGCTGGCAACGAGGCTGCTCTGACTGCCAAGTATCTGCCTTACTACAACAGTTTTGCTGAGTGGGTTGGTCGTACCGAGGTTACCGCTGAGGATCGCGCAACAGGTAAAAATCTTGATAAGGATGGCAACGATATGGGTGATGGTGGTACATTCTACAAGACCCGCACCGAGTATCCTATTCCTTTCGGCAGCAACGACGAACTGCGTACTCCTGCTAAGGAATACTATACACAGTATGCTGCAGCGAAGGGCTTCTCTTCAGAGGTTTGGAAGGTGGCTGTCAACACTGAACGCCGTAAGGAGTTCAACTGTGAGTGGTGTCTCCGTCCGGATATGCAGAAATCTGGCTTCATGGCCGATCACGTAAAGACCAACTATCCTAAGCGTAGTACTGAGAATCTGAAGGACGTGCCCTGGACCAACCGTGACTACGAGTACAACGACCTGAAGATGGATATGCCTATCCCACAGGATGAGATCGACAAGAACAAGGCTTGTGATCAGAACCCGGCATACGTTGGCAATAGCAACTAATGGTTAGTTTTGTTTTATTAATACGAAATACAGTTAGTACTTAGGTATACATTGTTTTGGTATTTATGATGAGTGCCGCGTCGTGATGACGCGGCACTTTTAATTTGTTATCTGACGTACCATTTCCCGAAAAAGTTACGATTTTTTTCTTAAATGTAACAATTCGGCATAAAGTGGTGGTTTAATGTTAAACCATTAAAAAAAAAACGCATCTAATTCAGAAATAATGCGTATATTTGCAACTGAAACTTAAAAAACGTTCAATTATTCAATTAATATCAACGCGAATGAAAAAATTACTATGTGTCATTCTCATGGGTGTGCCTCTCCTCGCAGCGGCACAGAATCCCATCATACGCGACCAGTTTACGGCTGATCCAACGGCTCGCGTATTCAACAACAAGGTGTACCTCTATCCATCGCATGACATCAAGCCTCCCGTCGGACAGCGACAGGACTGGTTCTGCATGGAAGACTACCACGTGTTCTCATCCGAAAATCTGACCGAATGGACAGACCACGGTGTCATCGTTACCCAGAACAAAGTGCCCTGGGTGCGTCCTAACTCCTACTCGATGTGGGCACCCGACTGCGTCGAGAAAAACGGCAAGTACTATTTCTACTTCCCCTCTGCACCTCAAGCAGGTGGCGGCTTCGGTATCGGTGTGGCCATCGCTGACCGTCCCGAGGGGCCATTCATTCCGGAGAAAGAGAACATCAAGGGGGTCAACGGTATCGACCCGTGCGTGCTCCTGGCCTCCGACGGCAATGCCTATATATTCTGGGGCAACGGACGCTGCGCCAAACTCAAGCCCAATATGAAGGAACTCGCTGACGACAATCCCAAGTCAAAAGTTAAGTTTGGCAACCGTGAGATGGAGATGATCGGTGTGAACTGTCTCGAAGGTCTTCCCAATCGCCAGGCTGAGGGTCCGTTTGCTTTCGAGGCTAACGGCTGGTACTACCTCACCTATCCGTATGTGAGGGAGAATACAGAAGTTCTCGGCTATGCCATGAGTAAGAACCCGATGGGGCCCTATGAGTACAAGGGATTGATTATGGCTGAGCAACCCAATGGCTGCTGGACCAACCACCACAGCATCATCAACTACAAAGGACAGTGGTATCTGTTCTATCACCACAACTATTTCTCTCCGAGTGATGACAAGCGCCGTTCTGCCTGCATTGAGAAGTTGTATTTCAATGCCGACGGTACTATCCAGGAGGTGAAGCAGACCATTCGTGGTGTGGGTATCAACAAGGCTACTGAGAAGATCGAGATCGACCGTTACAGCACAGCCAGCGCAGGCGTGACAGAAGAACTCATCGATACTGTCAACACGTTCCGCAGTTATATGGCCACCCTGCCTACGAAGGGCAGTTGGCTCCAGTATAACGATGTTGACTTCAGCATGATCACCGACGGCTATCTCATCATGAGTGTCAAGGCTGCAGACAATACCGAGTTCTGTATCCGTGAAGGCAGCGCCAAAGGCAAGGTCATTGCCCGTCTCAAACTGACTGTAAGGCCACCAGAGCCACCCGCAGGCGGTGCCGGAGGTCCTGGAGGCGGTATGATGATGCGATTCAACCGCGACCAGCGCAACCAGTGGCTCACACAGACAGCCACACTGGAGTATGTTCCAAAGGGCGTGACCAACCTCGTGATTACCAACGAGGGTGAAGGTGCTCTCAGCGTAGACTACGTCCGTTTCAAGAACCGTCCGAAGTACTTCACGCCTGTGGCTGCCAATACCACAGCACAGCCTGACGGCGAAGGCTTCATCCACCGTTGGTTGCTCTTGGAGCCCATCACCAAGCCCAACAGCGGTAATACCGTGTTCACCGACTCTTATCTGCGTGAGCACTTCAACAGAGAATACTTCAAGGGTCAGCAGACCATCATTCCGAAGGACGGTCAGAAGATCAAGGCCGTGTTCCAACAGGAGCAGGCTCCCGCAGGCTTCGGACGCGGATTCGGTGCCCAGCAACAGCCTCAGGGACCACAGGTGAAGACCGTCACCCAGAACCTTACCTGGCACGCCCTCGACAGCGAGAACCTGAACGTGAAACTCTTCCGCTTTGCTGAGAAATGGGGTGAGGAGATCTATGGCGTGCTCTTCTGGGCTGTCACCATCATCGACTGCGACGAGGATATCGAAAACGTCCGTCTGGCTGTCGGTTCCAACTCTGCTTCTATGTGGTGGCTCAATGGCGAGGAGACGCTCCTGCTCTCCGGCGACCGTCGTATGGTGAAGGACGATGCCATGTCGAAGCGTATCACCTTGAAGAAGGGCCGCAACATCCTGCGTGGTGCCGTCATCAACGGCCCGGGCATGAGCGACTTCTGCGTCCGCTTCCTCGACGAGAACGGTAACCCTGTCAAGAACTACAAGATCAATTTAAATCAGAAATAAATATGAAAAGACTATATAGTATCCTTGCGGCTATGACGCTTGCAACAGCCGCTAGCGCGCAGATTGGCGCACCCTTTATCCACGACCCCTCGACGATTGCCGAATGCGAGGGCAAATACTACACCTTCGGCACTGGTGGCGGAGGTCTGATCTCTGAGGATGGCTGGACCTGGAACAGCGGTGCTGAGCGCCCCGGTGGCGGTGCAGCCCCCGATGTGATCAAGATTGGCGACCGTTACCTCTGCATCTACGGTGCTACGGGTGGTGGTCTCGGTGGCGGTCACGCAGGCCGTATCCTCACCATGTGGAACAAGACTCTCGACCCGAAGTCACCCGACTTCAAGTGGTCTGAGGCCGTAGAGGTCTGCTTCTCCGACGGTATGGAGGATCAGGACGCCATCGACCCGGGTATCATGCTCGATCCCTCGACTGGTCGTCTGTGGGTGAGCTACGGTACCTATTTTGGCACCATCCGTCTGATTGAGCTCGATCCCACGACAGGTTTCCGCAAGAGCGGCAACGTGGAGAAGGACATCGCCATCGACTGTGAGGCCTCCGACCTTATCTGCCGCAATGGTTGGTATTATCTGCTCGGTACCCATGGTACCTGCTGCGACGGTGTGAACTCTACGTATAACATCGTGGTAGGTCGCTCTAAGAGCCCCGAGGGTCCCTATATTGATAATGTAGGCCGTGACATGTATCATGGTGGTGGCCGTATGGTAGTGGCTGCTGGCGACCGCAAGACGGGTGCCGGACACTTCGGACGTACCATCATCGATGAAGGCGTTGAGGTGGCATCTTTCCACTGGGAGGCTGACTTCGATATGGGTGGCCGTTCTACACTGGCTCTCCGTCCGCTGCTCTGGAAGAACGACTGGCCCTATTGTGGCGAACTGTTCAAGGGTGGTACCTTCGAGATTGAGAGTGAGCGTCGTGGCTACGCCCTCGAGCTGGCAGTCGACTTCGTTCGCTTGAACGTGGCCCGTGCTGGCGGATTCGGTGGTTTCGGTGGTGGCCGTCCACAGCAGAATGCAGCTCCCCCACAGCCCGTGGCTAATCAGACACTGGATCAGGTGAAGAACACATGGCCCGAGGGTGACATTCCCGCCCGTATCGGCGACTATATGTTCCGTCCCCACCAGCGTTGGACTGTCACTCCCGTTGAGGGTAAGGGCGCTTACCTCGGCAACACCTATTTCAAGATTACTATCGAAGGAACCGAGCGTGCTCTGGCTGCTACTGCTGACAAGGAAGTGATTACTGTTCCTGCTTATACTGGTGCTGACGAGCAGCTCTGGCGCATTGAGCAGCTCACCGATGGTACTTTCCGCATCATGCCGAAGGTGATTCCCGGACAGGAGGGTATCAACACGAGCATCTGCCTCTACTCCGCAGGTGACTCCACTCCTACCCTTGCCAAATACGATTTCAATAGCGACAATTCCAAGTGGAACTTCCGCAATCACTAAAATAAAAGCCCCGCCGATCGGCGGGGTTTATTTTTAAAATCAAGAATTAGAGTATTATTTTTATTTTGGAAACGAATTAGAATAATTGGAATAATTCTGTTCACGAATTAAAATAAATATTATTCTCATTCGTGGGTTATATTATTCTCATTATTCTAATTCGTTTCTATAAAAAATACCTTCATTAAATCTGAATTCTTGATGATCATTATTCTATTGTTATTTTTAGGATAAAACCACCACGGGGTTGACAAGAGACCTCTGTTGGCAGTTGTTTCAGAGCCTTGATATCCCAAGGCTTTTTCTGGTCCTTGCCATCAAAGAATGCCTGGATGGCAGAAGACTTCGTCACGATATTATTCAAGGAGCATATCAGTTTCTTGGCATCATCGGTGCCATTGATACCAGCCACATACCAGATATGACCGCTGCGACGGGCAATAACAGCACTCTCACCAGGATAGCCACTCACAAAACGTGTCTCATCCCATACACTGGGAAGCGACGACAGGAAGTTCTGCACTTCCTTTGGCTGCGCCAGGAAACTCTCTGGCTTGTCAGCCAGATGTTGCAAACCACTCTCGAAGAGCACCGTCAGCGCCAGTTCATGGGCATGCGAGGTGATATGCGGGTGCTGCGAGTCGCTGAAGGCACAGGGGGTATAGTCCATCGGTCCGATGACATTACGTGTAAAGGGCAGTGTGGCATTGTGCGACGCAGCCTGTTTGGTGAACGTGGGCACATTGTTATACCACTCCGCACCATAGACAGCCTCTGTACTCAGCAGATTTGGATAGGTACGCTGCCAACCTCTCGGAACGGTGGCACCATGGAAATTTACCAGCAGATGATGCTTGGCGGCACATTCGAGCAAATCGAGACAATAGTCCATGTTCATTTGATTATCGCCCGAGAAGAAGTCGATCTTCACGCCAGCCACACCAATCTTCTCACACCATGCGAATTCCTTCTCACGGTCTTCAGGCTTGTTCAGACGATACTTCGGTGTCGGGGCACCATCCACCCAGCCCACACTGGAGTTATACCATATCATCGGTTTCACGCCCTTCGACTTGGCATAGTTCACAGCATCCTCCACGGTCTTGCCATCTTTCATCCTATCCCACTCGGCATAGATGAGCATATAAGGCAGATGGAGCGTGGCCGCCAT
>JAFWTK010000249.1 GCA_017518935.1 Prevotella sp. | reverse complement strand
TAGATCTCGGTGGTGCCGATGCTCTCATGGCCCAAGAGGGCTTGGATGACACGGAGGTCTGCACCGCCTTCGAGCAGGGCGGTAGCAAAAGAGTGGCGCAGGGTGTGGGGTGAAATGGTCTTCTTGATACCTGCTATCTCGGCCTGTCGTTTGATCATGATGAGAATCATCACTCGGGTGAGGTGACTGCCATAGCGGTTCAGAAACACATAATCTTCTTCGCCGGGCTTGATTTTCATGTGCTGTCGGTCGTCAAACCAGAACCCCAGTTCTTTGATGGCTTTCTGCGAGATAGGTACGAGCCGTTCCTTACTGCCTTTGCCGAATACCCGCACGAACTCCTCGTCGAGATAGAGGTTCGACAGTTTCAGATTTACCAGTTCACTGACACGCAGTCCACAGGAGAAAAGCACCTCGATAATGGCGCGGTTGCGGTGACCCTCCCATTTCGAGAGGTCGATGCTGGCCTCCAACTGGTCTATCTCCTCTGGCGAAAGCACTTCAGGCAGATGCTCACCGATCTGGGGTGACTCCAGGAGTTCCGTAGGGTCGTCATCCCGGTAGCCGTCGAGTTGGAGGAAGCGGAAAAAACTCCTTATCCCACTCAGGATGCGGCACTGTGAACGGGCGCCAATACCGATGTCGTGCAGACCTGCCGAGAAATGCTCTAAGTCCTCGAGTGTCACCTCTCGGACGTCTTTCTCCTCATGTTTCAGATAGTCGAGCAGTTTCTGGAGGTCGCGCTGGTAGGCATCGAGCGTATTGCCCGACATGTTCCGCTGCAACTTCAAGTAGCGCACGTAACCTTTGACGACATCCTTGCTTTCCATTTCTCTTAGGCTAACAACCGTTTGGCGAAATAATGGACGGGGTACCAGACAGCGAGGAATCCCACCACCAGAACCGTGATGAAAATGAGGATTACATCCTCGGGATGGACGCTAACGGGATAGGCATTTATCACGAAGGAGGCACTCGATGAGCCGAGTTTCACCCAACCGTAGGTCTGTTGGCCCCAACAGAGGGCCAGCCCCAACAGGATACCGATGATGGCACCGATGGCAGAAATGAGACGACCCTCAAACAGGAAGATACGTACAATCTGCTTGTCGGAGGCACCAAGGTTACGCAGCGTCACCACATCGTCCTTTTTGTCAATAATCAGCATGGAGAGCGAGCCGATGATGTTGAAGCAGGCAATCATCAGGATAAACGTCAGAAAGATATAGGCCATCAATTTCTCGATCTTCATAATCTTAAAAGTGTCATCCTGCTGTTCGAAACGGTCCTTTATGTAGTATTTATCGCCAGCCAGTTTTTTGATTTCCGATTTCACCCGCTCAAAGTTGCTGCCAGCCTTCAGCCGCAGTTCCAAAGACGATACCATCCCCTGCTGTTCGAAGATGCGACGGGTGAAGTCGATGCTTGTCAGGATATAGTTCTTGTCGTATTTCCCCTGCATCACCTGAAACAGTACGCCTGGTGAGTAGAGTTCATCCTCCACGAGGCCGTCCATTGGGTTCGCCATATTCAGTTGTCCCTCTCTTCGTGGGGCATAGACTTTCAGGGGCTCGTCGTACATATAACCCGTACCCAGTTGCTCTGCCAGACGGATGCCTGGGATGCCATAGAACATATCTGCGGCATGCAGTTCAAACTCGCCGTCGCCTAATAGGATCTCTTTGATGTGTGTAAGTTGGTCGAAGTTGTCTTCTACGCCCTTAATGGTCACCATCGCCTGCCGACCACGATAGATGACGAGTGCCTGATCCTCCACGCATTCCGTCGCCACCTCTATCTGGGGCATTTGCTTGATTTGCGTGAGTATCGGGTCATCGGCTGCAATCGTCTTTCCCATCACGGGTGTCACCTTCAGTTGCGGATCGAAACTCGTAAAGAAGGAGGCCACCATATCGTGGAAACCGTTGAACACGCTGAGTGTCACCACAAGGGCCATTGTAGCCACAGCCACTCCCACCACCGAGATGCCGCTGATGACATTGATGGCATGGGTTGACTTCTTCGAGAACAGATACCTCCTGGCGATAAAGAACGGGAAGTTCATTTTTTCAACAGTTCGTCAATATGTTCGATATAGTCCAGACTGTCGTCGATAAAGAAGCGCAGTTCTGGGATGATGCGCAGTTGGTTCCTCACACGTGTGCCCAACTCATACCTGATCTGTTTGTTGCTGGCATTGATGTTAGCCAGAATCTCCTCACCCTTCTCACTGGGGAAGATGGAGAGGTAGGCCGTGCAGATGCTCAGGTCGGGAGAGATCTTGGTACGTGTCACAGAGACCATCGTGCCGTGAGTGGCCCGTGTCTGCTGTTGGAATATCAGTGAGAGTTCCTTCTGGAGCAGTCTCGCAATCTTGTTTTGTCTTGTCTCTTGCATAATTCTAAATAAATTGGGAATTAGAAATTAGAAATGAGGAATTATAATTACTTCATTCCTTTTTATTCTTCACATTTTTTCCGTATGATTGTCAGACCGTCGCGCAGGGGGAGGATGACTTGTTCTACCCTGTCGTCTGCAACGATGTAGTCGTTGAAGTCCGTAATGCCCTGTGTCTGCCGGTCCTTGTTGTAGGCAACATCCACCACATGTCCGTCCCAGAGGGTATTGTCAGCCAGTATAAAACCGCCTGGTCTGAGGATGGAGAGCACCATCTCGTAGCACTCGCGGTAGGTACGTTTGTCACCGTCGATAAAGGCCATATCAAATTCTATGCCAAGTTTCGGGGCTTCCGTCAGCGCATCACCGATAATGAAGTCGATCTTGTCTGCTACAGCAGAACCTTCTATCCATGGACGGGTGAAATCCTCCATCTCGTCGTTGATCTCAAAGGTGTAGAGTCGTCCGCCTTCTTGCAGGCCTTCTGCCATCGAGATGGCACTGTAACCGCTGAACGTTCCTACTTCGAGGATGGTCTGTGGACGGATCATCTGCACCAGCATCTTCAGGAGTCGCCCCTGCAGGTGCCCACTGGCCATCCGTCCGTGGATGGTGCGGATGTTCGTGGCCCGCCACAGCCTGTAGAGATACTCTGGTTCCGGCTCCGTATGCGCCAGTATATACTCCTCCAATGAGGTATGGCTTGATTGGTTATCAACATTCCTCATTTCTCCTTTCTCATTCCTTATTAAGAATTGCCTCTATGGCGAGCCGATAAGAGTCAAGCCCTAAACCGCAGATCACGCCCTTGCAGGCAGCGGATATCATCGACTGATGTCGGAACTCCTCGCGCTGGTGGACATTCGAGATGTGCACCTCGATGACGGGACAATTCAGGCTCCTGATACAGTCGTGCAGGGCAACGGAGGTATGCGTATAGGCACCGGCGTTGAGCACGATACCGTCATAGCCACCAAAGAATCCCACCTCCTGCATCTTGTTGATGAGTTCACCTTCCACGTTACTCTGATAGTAGTCTATCTGTACGGCTGGATAGCGTTTCCGCAGTGCCGTCAGACAGTTCTCCATCGATTCTGAGCCATAGATGCCCGGTTCCCGCTGCCCTAGCAGGTTCAGGTTTGGCCCGTTGATAATCTGAATCTTCATGTCCAAGTTTCTATTTATTCTATTTTCTGTTTCTTTTTGGCGGCTTTGATTTCATCACTAAGTTGCATGATCTCCTGAGACTTCTTTGCCCTTGCTTCATCATCTATCGGGATTTCCTTCTTTATCTTCTGCCTTTCTTCCTGATAGGCTTCTATCTCTTCGTCGCTGATGTCCATCATCTGCTTGCACTGGTCGAACAACGGCTGCATGGAAGCCTTTATTACATTACCGATCAAGGCATATTCTGAGAAATCGAAATTAATGACGCCTTGTAGGGTGGTAAAAAGAGATTCCGCTTTAAGCGTATTCATAATCGAGTCGCACACTAACGTTTTGTAAGTCGCCCTCGCCTGATAGAACTCTGCTACATTCTCTGTGAAGAGCACATTACCCACCGTATTGATGGTCTCTATGCTCGTCGAGAAGATGCGCTCTGTGGTTTCCGTGTAATTGGCTGTCGGGATGTAGGAGCCCATCTGGACGGCTGTCTTAAAATGATTAAACTCGGCAGGGTTCTCAGCAAGCCTTTTTTGATAGAGCATAGCCTCGTGGAGCAGGGAGTCGTTTTCCTCCATCGACAGCAACGTGTTGTACATATCATACATTACCATCATCACGATCTCACGCTTCGCCTTCTGTTTCGCATTGTAATCGATGATGGATGCCGTACCGAATGTGAGTGCGATGGACACGCTGGTGGCGAAGAGCGACAACAGGAACTGCTTCAACGAAGACATTCCGCTGCCCATTTTCAGACTCTTCGGGGTATGTAGTTTAATGTTCATGTCGTATGCCTTTACACCTTAATTATATATAATACGGCTGCAAAGGTACATTAAAAAGCCGAAAGTACCAAGACTTTCGGCTCTTTTTCTATATGAAGCAACAATAACACCACACACCCTAAGGCTTGAGGATCATGTTGACCACCATCGTGACATCGCTGACATTTACCACTCCATCTCCGTTCACATCGCCTTTGATACTGAGGGCATTGATGGGCAGGGAAACCTCATCGGAGTCAATCCATCCGTCCTTCGTTGCATAGACCTTCACCTGATAGACAGGAGACAGTTCCACCTCGTCACCTGTGTCTTTCTGGTTAGTGGCAGTACCTGTAATCTGATAGTGGAAGGTTACACCTTCCGTCTCGCATCTGAATTTCACTTTACCGTCTCCATAGGTGATGGTGGGTGTCTTAATCTTTTCGGGGAAGTTGACGACGGTTATACCTGTATAGGCTGCCAAAGCCATCTGATAAGCCTCTTTGGTGGAAGCGAGCACCTGCATGGTGGCGGTAACATCTGTAAAGGCTCCATCGCCAATCATTGGTACCTTCTCCGCATAGCATTCAATGGCAGTGAGCCCCGTGCAACCGGCAAAGGCATCAGCACCAATAGCGGTGATGCCACTATGGAGGCTCAGAGATGTCAGGGTGGTAAGTCCTGCGAAGGCTCCTTCACCGATGGAAGTGACGGTTGTAGGAATGGTGGAAGCGGCACAACCAGCCAATAAGGTTTTAGCGGCTTTGTCGATGATGGCATTGCAGCCGTTGCGGGCATCAAGGTAGGTATTGCCGGTAGCGACAGTGATAGCCGTAATGCCATCGCTACCCGCAAAGGCCTTCGGAGCCACGGAGGTGACGGTGTAGGTCTTGAACTCCAGCGATACGGTGGCAGGGATGTTCAGCACACCAGCGTATGTACCCTCTGGCTTGGCCACCACTTGGGCGGTCTTCGTCTCTGGGTCGAGTTGATAGTAGATGCCGCCGATTTCCACAGGCTTCGTGAGATCGGCCAGGGGAACGATGGTGATACCTTCATAGTAAGGGGCAATGTTCGTTTTATATCTATCCACCAGACTGGCAGGGACATGCAGCGTCAGATTCTCGGTCGGGATACCCCTAAAAACATCATCGGAGAAATTGACAAGTGATTCGTTATAATACAGGTAGAGGTCTGTCAGGCTGGTGCAATTCATAAAACAACCTTTTGGGAAAGAAGCGGAGTGCGTCACAAACGTTGTTAGGTTCGGACAGTCGGCAAAGGTATCTTGCCAGAACATATTAAGATTGTCGGGCACCACGAAAGTGACAATATCATCACGTCCGGAGAAGAGATTGTAGCCTGTGTTCCAAGGCCCTCCAGCAGGAATGGAGGCATTCCTGCTGATGGCAAGGATCGTGTTAGCCTTGTAGGGATAACTGACATCGGCGAATTTGCAGATCAGGGCATTCAGACCTGGTGTTGAATAGAAATTGGGATTCCCCTCCGCCACCGTAATAGAGGTCAGACCCGAGCAGTAGATAAAGGCTGTACCATCTATTTCTTTGACACTGGCAGGAATGTGTAGTGACGTCAGACTATAGCAATGCGAAAAAGCCTCCATATCTATATACACCACACTATTGGGAATGGTCACGGAGGGTAACTTGTAACACTCATGGAACATGTCACGCTCGATGCGATATTGCCCATCAGGAATGACTATCGGGGTTTCCAGACTGTGACAACCAAAGAATACTCCTTCGCGAATCTCCGTCACACTACTCGGAATGCTGATAGTCTTGAGTTTACTACACTCGTAAAAGGAGTAATCACCGATTTGCGTCACACCTGAGTTGATGACTACTTTGGTGATGTCTGCGGCATGTGCAGACCAAGGGGCACTACCCCAGACCCAGTGAGAATTATCTTCTAACACGGCTCCCGTACCTGAGATGGTCAGAGTCTTTGTGTCGGTATTATAACTCCACGTTAGGTTGTTGTTCAAACCAAACTTTCCTCCGACAACACTGGCGCTGGCTGTCTGCGACAGCAGTGCGCACACCAAAAATACTAATAGATTTCTCATATATTTATCAGTTTTTCAATACCTTGCGATGGTTGTTGATGTAGATACCTTTTTGGGGGTTGGTGATCTTGCGGCCTGATAAGTCATACAGGGTGTCATCTTCCTGCGATTGCATAGAGATGGGATGGATGGCTGAAGAGGCAGTGGAGAGGAGTTCGATGTAGTCGATATCGGGTAACCAGTTCGTGGCGTTTGACAGACGTATGGTGTTCTGTCCCTTCTGCAACTGGATGGTGACGGTCTTTGTGCCAACCTTTTGCCATCCGCCGCTGTTGGCGGAGATGGTCTTCACCTTTTCACCGTTCACACTGACAGTGATATTGCGGTTCTCACCAGAGATAAAACCAATGGTCAACTGGTATTCGCCACCGTTGTTGCTGTAGACATTGCGCCACAGGAGGTCGTTCTTCTCACTCTGTCCTAACCAGCCGACCTTGTAACCAGCCGAACAGAAGTCGGCAGCCTCGTAGATGCCCGTCTTCTCAGCCTGGTTGTTTTTGATTTCCTGATAGACACTGATATAGCCCGTCTCAGCCTCGTAACGGGTACGCTCCAGTCTGGTCTCAGCCTCAGCCATATAGATACGGGTACCATGGGCAGGGACTTTCACTTCATAACTGTCTGTCATCTCACCCACATCCTGCTTTTGGAACACGTCGCGCAGTTTCACCGTACCCGCCAGATCGATGTCCTTAAAAAGAACGGTGACAGTCTTTGCCTCGTCGTTGGGGTTGTAGACGGCAAAAGCACGCTTTATACCATTCAACTGTTCCAGGTCTTTCACCAGCAGGTGGCAGCCATTCACAAGGCCTGCCACATAAGCCTGTTGGTAGAGCGGATCCTGATTCAAGGCGATAAGTTCCTTGTTCTTCAACAGGTTGAGTGTCGTCGTCTTGATGTTCCGCATGTCGCAGCCAATGAGCAACGGTGAGTTCATGATGCACCACATGCCGAAGTGGGTCTTGTCTTCCTCGGTGGTCAGCGAACGTCCCACCTCCAACATGTCCATATCGTTGTAATGATCTTTGCTGCAGTAGGCTGAGAGGTAGAGGTTTTCTGCCAGAATACCCTTCACTGAACCCCAACTGGAATTGATATCGCCAGTGGTGCGCCAGGAGAAGGCCACCCCGTCGATCCAGGTGCCGGGATAGGCCCAACGACAGGCATTCATACGCACATCGCTCCGACCAGTATTCTTGATGGCCTGGGCAATGGCTGTATAGCGTTGCTGCTCGTCGAGTACGAGATGATCCTCGTTATGATAATAGGAACCGCCGCAGAAGTCCACCTTAATGAAGTCGAAGCCACACTCCTTAAAGAAGAAATCGGCATCCTGCTGGTCGTGTTCGTAAAGTCCCACCCCCTTGCCTGTGACATCGCCATTGAACATACTGCCACAGGTGTTATGGCCTGCATCACTGTAGATACCCGCCTTCAGACCTTTCTCATGGATATAGTCGGCTACGACCTTTAACCCATTGGGGAAACGGGAGGGATGGATCAACAGATGACCATCACTCTTATCGCGTCCTCCGAAATAGCCATCATCGATGTTGATGTGATCAAACCCCACATCTTTCAGTCCTTTGCTGACCATTGCATCGGCTTGTTTTTTGATAAGACTCTCGTCGATGTTCACGCCAAAACTGTTCCATGAACTCCAACCCATTGTTGGACCTTCCTGTCCTGCTGCACTGGCAGTCATGAAAAGGGCTGTTACGAAGAATAATTGTCTGATAGCCATATTGTTTGTCTGTTTTTAGAGGCGAAGTGTATGTTGCGTATTTATTTATCCTAAAGTGATGGTATCCACGTCGATAGGGCTGTGGAGGAAGATCTGGGCCTGCTCACGGAACTTATCGGGATTCTCAGTGGTGAGATAGTGGACAGAGGCGTTTTGACTGCACTTTTGCTCCATCTGCGGGTGGCGCTCCAAGTAGGACTTGAGGCTGTCGGCAACGTATTCGCCCTGTGGGATGACACGTACGCCGGCAGGGAGGTACTTCAAGATCTTCGGCATGAGCAGGGGATAGTGGGTGCAGCCAAGGATGAGGGTGTCGATCTTGGGGTCGAGGCGCATAATCTGGTCGATATTCTTCTTGACGAAGTAGTCGGCACCTGGGGAGTCGGCCTCGTTGTACTCCACGAGGGGTACCCAGAAAGGACAGGCCACACCTGAGACCTTGATGTCTGGATGGAATTTCTGAATCTCTATGGTATAACTCTCACTCTTGATGGTGCCTTCGGTGGCAAGCACTCCGACATGGCGCGTCGTGGTGAGGTCGCCGATGATTTCCGTCGTAGGACGGATGATGCCCAGCACACGGCGGTTGGGGTCGATCTTGGGCAGGTCGTGCTGCTGGATGGTGCGTAGGGCTTTCGCTGAGGCTGTGTTACAACCAAGAATGACCAGGTGGCACCCCATCTCGAAGAGTTTCACGACCGCCTGGCGCGTAAATTCATAGACCACGTCGAAAGAACGTGGTCCGTAGGGGGCGCGTGCATTGTCGCCCAGATAGAGATAATCGTATTGGGGTAACAGTTGGCGGATGCCGTGCAAGATGGTCAGACCTCCATAGCCACTGTCGAAGACGCCGATGGGACCAGGATTACTTGAGAGCATTCTGCACAAGCGTGTTGATGTCTTCGCCTATTGTGGGGTCGATAAACGGGTAGGCGTTGGAGTCGGTATTGACGACGAAAGCCAGCCCGTGTTCTTTCGCAACCTTGGCGATGGCTTCAGAGAGGTGAGCCTTCAATGGGGCCAGTGCCTCTTCCTCGGCAGAGGCCAGTTGCTGGCGACTTTCCTCCTTGAAGGCGATGTTCTTCTCCATCAGTTCCTGGAGTTCTACCTGGCGTTTTTGGAGAATGGTCTTGGGAAATTCGCGCTGACCTTCAAGGAACTCCTCGTATTTGCGGTTGAACTCGTCTTCCACCCGTTTGGTCTCAGCCTGGTATTGGGCTTCGAGATCAGCCAGTTGCTTTTCCATGATGGCATACTGAGGCACAGATTTCAGGGCTTGCTCATAACTGAGGTAACCAAATCGGAAAGTGTTGTTTTCCTGGGCCGAGAGACCCAGGAAAACACACAATGCTATGACGACAGATGCTAATCGTTTCATGTTACTTCAAGCCGAGTTTGGTCTTCACCTGTGCGGTGACATCGGTAGAGAGCGTGGTGCTGATGTAGGGTACACCACCATTGATCTCCATGATGTAGACATAGCCGCCAGTCTGACCTACGGATTTAATGGCGTCGAGCACCTTTGTGGTAATGGCCTGCATCTTTTCCTGAGAAGCCTTCTGGAGAGCCATCTGGTTGTCTTGATAACTCTGCTGGATCTTCTGGTACATATCCTGCAGTTCCTGGTTACGACGCTGCTTGATGTTCTCAGGCAGAGTAGCCTGCTCCTTGTCAAAGGCCTCGGCCTTCTTCTGCAGTTCATCCTGCATGCTCTTCAGGTCGGTATCATACTGTGCGGTCAGGGCGTCGATTTCGCTCTTGGCCTTTTCGTATTCAGGCATAGCCTGGATGATTTCCTGAGTGTTCACATGACCAAACTTGGCCTGTGCATTGGCGGTGGTGAAACCACAGATTGCGCAAATGGCGCAAATAATAATCTTTTTCATGTTTATAAGTTTAATGTTTAATCTTTTAATGTTTCATGTTTATTTCGAGTATCCGAGTTTACTGAGTACCTCCGAGGAGATGTCGATTTTAGGTGAGCCATAGATGATACCGGCATCACTGGCGCGATCCAACACCAACTGGTAGCCGCGCAGATCAGCCACGTCCTTGATGGCATTATACACTTCTTCCTGAATGGGGGTCATCAGGGCAGTGCGCTTCTTGTAGAGTTCGCCCTCTGGGCCAAAGTATTTCTTTTTCAGGTCGGCGGCTTCTTTTTCCTTGTCCACAATGGCATCCTGCTTGGCTTTCTTCTGTTCCTTGGAAAGGAAAACAACCTCGTTCTGGTAGTTCTTGTAGAGGGTCTGGGCCTCTGTGGTCAGGGCATCGACCTCAGCCTGCCATTTCTTCGATACCTGGTTCAACTGTTCATTGGCACGTTCGTAGGCTGGGATGTTCTTGAAGATATACTCCATATCCACCAGCGCAAACTTCTGTGCAGAGGCTGACATGCAGCCGCAGATGGCACAAATGACGCAAATAATCAGTTTCTTCATAATTCTTTCTTTGTTTTTGTTATATACCTCTTTTGACGTTGATTATATAAAAAGGTTTAGAACTCTTGTCCGAGGATGAAGTGGAAATTACTGCCACCTTTCTTCTGCGCACCGCTGGCATTGGTATAGATATTGTCGAAGCCGTAGGCCCAGTCGATACCCATCAGACCCACCATCGGGAGATAGATACGGACACCCAATCCGGCAGAGCGCTTCATCTTGAAGGGGTTGAATTCCCTGGCTTGTGCCCAGGCATTACCGCCTTCAAGGAAGCCGAGTCCGTAGATGGTGGTGTTACCCAGCATGAACGGATAACGGAGTTCCAGTGTGAAGCGGTCGTAGGCGTATGCATTGTATGCTGACAGTTTGTTGCCCTGCATCATCTCCTCGTAATAGGATGACTGTGAGATAGCACCGTTGTCATAGCCTCGCAAACCGATGGTCTCCTCGGAATAGCCGTACGAATAACCGCTCATGCCGTCACCACCTACATAGAAGGTCTCAAAGGGTGACTTCTTGTCCTTGTTGTAGGAACCAAGCAGTCCAAACTCCACGCGTGTCATCAGCACAAAACATTTGGCGCCTTCGCTGAGGGCGGTGAATGTACGTGACTTGAACTTCCACTTGTGGTACTCAATCCAACGGTATACCTCCTGTAGTTCGCTCTCGTAGGTTGCCGACTGAGAATTCTTGGCAAGGTTCGCATAATCTTTATTGTCGAAAAGCGACCAGGGCGGTGTCAGTGTGACGGATGCTGAGAACTCGGAGCCATAGCGTGGGAAAAGCGGGTTGTCGGTAGAGGCACGCGACAGGGTCAATCCCAGGTTGATGTTGTTACAGTTTCCGTTAGAAATATAGAAATATTTCCAGTCGCGCAGCATATACCGTGTGAATCCGAGTTGTGCAGAGAACTGGAAGTAGTCGTCAGGCCAGCGCAGACGCTTACCCCATCCGACAGCGACACCGAAGACTTTCATAGTCTTGTCATCGTCGAGCATGGAATCATAGTTGATCATGCTGCCATTATAACTGCCATAGCCATAGCCGCCGTAATTATACATCATAAGGCTGTTATAGTAGGCATTGTTGTAGTAGTTGCTGTTGATATCGCTCTGCTTGGAGTAGAACACGCTCAGGTTAAGGGAGTTGGGACGCTTGCCACCAAACCAATTGGTGCCGTAACTGGCACTCAGCGAACTATAGTACGAACCGTTGGTCTGGAAGTTGAAACCTAACTGCTCGCCATCACCGTAGGGCAGGATGCCACGGTGCAACTTATTCTTACCAAAGAGGTTACGGATGGAGAAGTTGTTGAACTTGATACCCACACGTCCGATGACACCTGTCTGTCCCCAACCTAATGAGAATTCCAACTGGTCGTTCGACTTCTGTTCCAGTTTCCAGTCGATATCCACCGTACCGTCATCACCGTTAGGCTTGACATCGGGGACGATCTTCTCTGGATCGAAGAATCCCATGGTGCCGATCTCACGGATAGAACGCATGATGGCATCCTTGTTGAACAGGTCGCCAGGCTTAGTACGGAGTTCTCGGCGCACCACCTCTTCATACAAGCGGTCATTACCATAGATGCGCACATGGTTCAGACGGGCCTGTGGCCCCTCGATGACACGCATCTCCAAATCGATGGAGTCACCGGAGATATTGACCTCAACAGGATCGATACTGGAGAACACGTAGCCGTTATTGTAATAATAGTTGCCGGCAGCGTCTTCGTCTTCCCTGAGGCGCTTGTCCAGTTGCTTCTGATTATAGATGTCGCCCTTCTTCATACCGAGTACGGCATTGAGGTAGTCGGTGGTAACAACGGTGTTACCCACCCAGGTGATGTTACGGATATAATACTTGTCGCCTTCATCCACCTTGACATAGACGTTTACATGCTTGTCGTCAAACTGTGCGATGGAGTCCTCAAGGATGGTGGCATCACGGAAACCCAGTTCGTTGTATTTCTCAATGAGTTTCTGCTTTGCTTCCTTATAGCGTTCGTCAGTGAACTTCTTAGCCTTGAAGAGGTTGTTGAACTTGCCCGCCTCGTGAATCTTGCCAAAAGCACCCTTGCCGAAGAAGGAACCTTTGATCTTGCTGTCTGTGAGTTTTTCGTTGCCGTCAAAGATAATCTGGTGTACCTTCATCTTGTCTTTTTTATCGATGTAGACATCCAGAATAATTTGCCCCTTGTTCTCTGGGTCTTCACGTTGCGCAATGTCTATTTCGGCATTCTTGTAACCCTTCTCGTCGAAATATCTTGTAGCCAGAATCTTTGCGCGGTCGAGGATGTTTCGCGTCAGACTCATGCCCTTAACCATGCCAAGTTTCGATTCCAGATCTTCGCGCTCCGACTTCTTTACACCGATGTAGTTGATGTTGCTTACGCGGGGATGCAGTGCCAGGGCAATATGGAGGTAGATCTTGGAACCTACGATGGAATCAGCACTGATCTGTACCTTCGAGAACAGACCGTTGCGCCAATAACGCTTTATTGCCTCGGTAATCTGGGTGCCAGGGACTTCAATATTCTGACCTACTGTCAGTCCCGAAAGTCCTGTCAGCACATAGTCCTCATAGCCTTCCACACCTGATACGGAGATGCCTCCGATGGTGCAGGAACGGGGGGTTCCGGCATATGAGATATCAGGGTTAATAATCTTGTCCTGAGCCGATGAAGTGAAAAGTGAGAAGTGAAAAGTGAAAAGTACGATCAATACTTTCACAATCCATCCACTTGTCTTCACCTTATTATATAAATATACAATCTTCATTCTTTTCCTAAGCGGTAGCAAATTCTTCACTTTTCACTTCTCACTTTTCACTTCATCTGCTTCTACCTGGGCCTCGGTCTTGCCGAAGCGGCGCTGACGGCTCTGATAGTCGGCGATGGCCTTATGCAGGGCTTCTTCGTCGAAATCAGGCCAATAGGTGTCACAGAAGTAGAATTCTGAATAAGCGCACTGCCACAGCAGATAATTGGAGATGCGCAGTTCGCCGCCTGTGCGAATCAGCAATTCCGGGTCGGGCATGAAGTTTGTCCACAGATGGTCGTTGATGGTCTGCTCGGTGATGTCATTGGCATTCAACTTACCCTCCTTCACCTCTTTTGCAATCTGTTGAGTGGCTCTCACCAGTTCTAACTTCGACGAGTAACTCATGGCCATGATGACAGTCATCCGCTCACCGTCTTTCGTCAGGTCTTCCATATAGCGGATTTTGTCCTGTACCGACTGAGGCAGCCGGTCCATGTCGCCTACCATGCGGAATTTGATGCTGTTGTCTGTAAACAAGTCCATCTCCACAAAACTGAGAACCAGTCCCATCAGGGCTTCTATCTCGTAGGCCGGGCGGTTCCAATTCTCCGTGGAGAAGGTGTACAGCGTCAGGTACTTGACCCCCAGTCGTGCACACTCGGAGGTAATTTTCTTCACGGTTTCTACGCCTTCCTTGTGGCCGAAGGTACGGTCAAGTCCGCGGTCCATGGCCCAACGGCCATTACCGTCCATGATAATGGCGATATGCTTTGGGATGCGGTTCTTATCCAGTTCTGCTGTCATATCTTATTTAACCTTTTTACTTTCTTACTATTATCCCTTTTCTCAGTCCCTGTCGTTATGACATGTCTTGCATTTTGCCCAGAGGTCGTAGGTTAGGATCATCTGGAGAATGCTGAAACAGTCGGTATTCTTGAAGATACCACTGCTTTTGATGCCGTAAGGGTCAGTCCTACCGTCAAGTTTGTCGCTGAGGGTGAAGTGCATTCTCCATTCAGCAGCCAGGTTCAGACGGTCGCCGATCTTGTATTTTATACCAGCGCCTAATGGCAGGTTCACGGCAACACCTTTATCCGGTCCCCCATGATAGACTATGCCAAGACCTGGGGCGATGTATGGTGTCAGTCGTTGGGCTCCTCTGTATTCGCGCCCCGTACCATAGGGCCAGAAATTGTATTCAAAGCGAAACCCTCCGTCAACCATCTTTGTGCCAAACTCGTAGTACTCTTGTGGATACCATGTCGTCACACGGTTGGACGTGCCTTTTATCCTTCCATAGCCGAGGGTCATTCCCACGGTCATTCGTGGATTTATCTTATACTTCGCCATCACAGTTCCCCAGGGTTGCATACCCTTCAACAGGTTATCGTTATAGTCACCCAGATACGTGACGGTTCCGATTCCACCTCCTATTTCCAACCGGTATTCCGGATCTTCTTGAGCCGATGATGTGATAAGTGAAAGGTGAAAAGTGAAAAGTATCGTCAATACTCTTACCCACCTCAGTCTTTTATCTTCACTTCTCTTCATGGGCGTTTCCGTTTAATCCTACTTGGCTGCAGGCATATCGGTCAGGTGCCACAACTTGCCGCTGTCAAGGTCCCTTAAGTAGAGCTCTCCTCTTTCGTCATCGGTGGCAGCCTTGATATGGTAACTTCCCAAATCCTCGGGAAGGGTGAAATCGTTGGTTGTTTTCCAAGTGAGTCCTCCATCGCGACTCTTGTAGATATTGCCGTCATCGCCGATGGCATACAGAAGACTGTCGTACCAAACCAGACTGAGTGTGCTCATCTTCGGTAGATATAGACCATTGCTATCTTCCATCGGGATGTTCACCCATTTGGATGCTGTCTTCGGGGCGTCTTTATCCACAATCTTACGCCATACTGTGCAGGCTGTTCCATTGCCCTCACAACTGCCCGCCATCAACTCATAGTCGGTGTTGGTACTGGCAGAGTAGGGGAAGGATACCCATGCGATACCGTCCGTTGGCAGCAACGAGACATCCTCGCCATCGCCTAACAGTTCATCAAACCATGTATTGCCACCATCCTTCGACAATTGGAAAGTACCGGCCTCACCCTTTTGGAGGGTGTAGTCTTGATAGAGTGCCTTGGGGGCGTTCTCTTCATTGGCGACACGCACCCATTGCTTTTCGCTGGCGGTGGAACTCTTTTGGTTGATGGTAACCTGATAGGCGCGGAAGCCAGACCCGTTGAGGGCATAGACACGAAACTCCCTTGGCTGGGAGAAATCTATGCTGTCAGTGTACATATATGTAAACACCGAGTCGCTGATCAGGCTCTTGATACCAACCTGACCATTACGCTTGGTTGTAATGGTCACAAGGACGTGCTTGAGGTCGCACTCTGCTGCCAGTGGCACATTGTTGAATATCTGGTGTTTATACTGGTCAATGCTGAATACGGGTAGTCCACTGTTCAGGGTTGTCTTTGAAACGGTTTTTGTGCTGTCGGAGGTTGTTATGGTCGTATATTTATTGACTGCTGACAGCGTGAAGGATGTAATGGCCATGTCGTCATATTGCGAGACATCAATCTCTTCGTCATTTCCTTTAAGGCATGACGTCAGACTGAGCACTATTGACAACATGAGGCATAGTGTATAGATATATCTTTTATTCATCCAATTCTCTTTTATTGAAATTTGGCTGCAAATTTACGCACATTTCCTCAAAAACGTGCCATTTTTACCTTATAATTAAAGAAAATATGCCATAATTTGACCGATTTTAAGTTAGTTTAGGGTTTGGAGACAAAAAAGAGTGCGGTATGAATCACTCACCCCGCACTCCTTCAACGGATGTTGGTATGTATCAGAGTAACGATACAAAGTATGGTCGCTATGACAACACAGCCCAACATAACCGCCGTTTGAAAATCTAATAACATAATCTTTACCTTAATAACTAATAAACCTAATGAATATGATGCAATCATCACGATTGTGAGTGCAAAGGTACAAAGAAAAAGTGAAAAGTGAGAAGTGAAAAGTGAATAGTTTTGTCTTAACGGGGCTTATTTTGACTTACATCAAAAAAGTTGGCCACGCTTTCGGCGCAGCCAACTATTCAGTGTTCACTATTCACTACTTTAAAGTTTCGGACCTGCAGCGACGAGAGCCTTACCGGCCTCGTTACCCTCGTACTTCTTGAAGTTCTTGATAAAGCGGGCAGCCAAATCCTTGGCCTTCTTTTCCCACTCATTGCGGTTCTGATAGGTATCGCGAGGATCGAGAATGCCCCAAGCCACGCCATTGAGTTGTGTGGGT
>JAFWTK010000248.1 GCA_017518935.1 Prevotella sp. | reverse complement strand
CGACGAGTGGGATCTGATGGATGGTGGCAATTATGCCAATGATGGCTGGTGCCCGCCTAATCTGTCTATTCATGAACGGGAATACTTAGGATGGTCACACCCTGAGGATTTGTCAGAGGCAGCGACTATTACGGATATGCCCTCCTACGACAAAAGTGGCAAATGTTATCGTATTGTCAACGAGGCCCATCCTGATGAGTATTATCTGTTGGAAAACCGTCAGTGGGAAGGTTGGGATTTCATGCTGCCGAACCACGGTCTGCTGATTACCCATGTCGATTTCAATGCAAGTATCTGGCGGAGCAATACCGTCAATAGTTCTACCAGGCGCCATCGCTTCGAGCATTTCCGTGCTGATAATCACGACTACGATTACTATGATGAATTGCTTGGCGACAATTATCCCTATGGGGTTGACGGACGGAGCCTGCGCCTGAAATTTACCAGTTATCCCTATGTCGATTCCGACGGCGTGAACCATGATGACCTGACAGACACATCCGTACCTGCCGCCATCCTCTTCAACAAACGTGCCGATGGTGAGTCGCTGATGGGTAAGTCCATCACGGATATCTGCGAGGAAGACGGCTATGTATCCTTTAACTTCACGCCTTCATCCACTGGTATTGTCTCCCTTTCTGTGGATGCGCGTCCAGTCGTCTATTACGACTTGCGGGGATGTGTCCTTTCCGCTCCTCCCACAAGTGGCATGTATCTCATCAGGTATAACGACGGTTCCACCAGAAAAGTGTTCCGATGAAACGTCTACTCCTGTTACTTCTCACTTTTTACTTCTCACTTTTCATTTCCTACGCTCAGGAGATGAAACCCTGCGGCACCGCTGTCCTGGCCCGCAGACATCAGATGGAGGGTGGTGCCTCCTCACGGGCGCGTCTCAGGAAGACACCCCAGCAGAGTCCCTTTCTTGGCGAGAAGCATGGGTTGATCATCCTCGTGGAGTTTCCAGATACCAAGTTCCAGAGCGAGGATTCTTATCAGATATGGTCGGATATTGCCAATCTCGAAGGTTATTCAGACAACAAGGCCCCTGGCAGTGTGAGTGACTATTTCTACGACCAGAGTTATGGTCAGTTCCGTTTGGTGTTCGATGTCGTAGGCCCTTTCGAGGCTCAGCATGAGCATGCCTATTATGGAACGAATAAAGACTGGGGTAAGCCCACAGGCTGGTTCGACCAGAATGTGGGGGAGTTGGTGGAGGAGGTCTGCCAGGCAGCCTCTGATCAGGTGCATTTTGCCGACTATGACTGGAACGGTGATGGCGAGGTGGATCAGGTGTTCTTGCTCTATGCCGGACATGGCGAGAACGATTATTGGAGTAAGGACTCCACCGTCATCTGGCCCCACATGGCTCTGATGGAAGAAGACTGGGGCTATAAGGGCGGCCTGCAGGTACAGGGTATACGTGTCAATACCTATGCCTGCAGCAATGAACTCAACAGTATCAACAAGTTGGTGGGTATCGGAACGTTTTGCCATGAGTTCAGCCACTGTCTTGGACTACCCGATTTGTATGATACTGAACGTGGTAATTCTGTCCTTGGGAGATACGACCTGATGGATAGCGGCTGCTATAATGGCAATGGCTGGTGTCCTGTGGGTTATTCCTCCTACGAACGCTATGTCTGTGGCTGGCTGACGCCTGTTGAGGTGAATGACCCTCATTCCGTCGATATCCAACCCCTTACCAGAGATCCGGAAGCCTGTCTTTATCGTGCATCGGACGATGCCAACGATTATTATCTGATAGAAAACCGTCAAAAGGAGTCGTGGGATGCCACAATCCCTGCGGCGGGACTATTGGCCTGGCATATCGACTATGATGAGCAGGCCTGGATTGAAAATACGGTCAATAACGACCCTGATCATCTGCGTGTGGAACACATGACCCCCGATGAGATCACACCATCTGGCATTGTCGGCATCCTGCGGGATGATGACAAGAAGGTAGCAGGTGTCTACAATGTGCAGGGCCACCGCCTTCCTGCACTCCCTGTCGCTCCAGGACTCTACATCGTCAAATATACTGATGGCACCACAAAAAAATGCATCCGCTGACTGCAGATGCATTTTTTTTAGTTTCTAAATACCAGTCCTTCTCCGAACTCGTCTATGATGATTGGCTTCGAACGGTCCACCTCGTCGGCGAGCAGTTTCTTCGACAGG
>JAFWTK010000247.1 GCA_017518935.1 Prevotella sp. | reverse complement strand
GAGGTTGCCATTCCCGAAGGCAACTACACCATCGTTTGTTGTGACGGGGTCATCAATGAAAACGGCCTTGGCGCCCTGAAGGGTTCCAAGGCTATCGTCGATGCGCAGTCGGCATTGATTTTGCACGACTAACTGGAGGGTACCTTACTATTTTTTGCTACGACTGCCGTAGCAAAAAATAGTAGTGTCGTAATTTTCAATAGTAGTGTCGTAGCGAAAATTAGTAGTGTTATCGCGCGCGTATACTTGTCATATCAACTTTTTAATCCGCTCATCCCGCCTATCCCGCCCCTGAAGTAAAAAATCTTACGTGTGGGAGGAGCGGGATAGGCGGGTTGTTTTTCTGTTTACTCTACTATCATACGCACGCGCGATAGAACGATGGAAAAGTATGTTGTGTGAAAATCTGTCAAAAACGATGGTCTTTCGTTTTTTTTTTTCGTATCTTTGTAGCGGAGTTAAAGAAGTAAAGATATGCGTAGAATTTTATTGGTAACCGCCATTCTGATGGCTAATGTCTTAACAATGAGTGCGGCAAAGAAACAAGTGATTGACCGGATAGAACCCACCGACTGGTACGTGGGACTGAAGAATCCCTCGGTGCAGTTGATGGTCTATGGTCCGGGCATCCGTGATGTGGCCGACGTGACCACCGATTATCCTGGTGTCCGTATCGACAGCCTGGTGCGACTCGACTCGCCCAACTATCTCCTTATCTATATGAACGTGCGCGAGGCCCAGCCCGGTACCATGACATTGACTTTTATGGGGGGAAAGGTGAAAAGTAGGAAAGGTGAGAAAGTGCCGTTCCAATTGAAACGGCGTGAGATGAGCGGTGACAGGCGCATGGGCTTTACCAATGCCGATGTACTCTATATGCTCATGCCAGACCGTTTTGCACAGGGAGCCAACCACAACCCGCAGGTGGCAGGTATGCGACCCTACAAGGAAGACCGCTCAGAACCGAGCCTGCGTCATGGTGGTGACCTCAACGGCATCCGTGAACACCTCGACTACTTCAAGGAACTGGGTGTGACAGCCCTCTGGTTTACGCCTGTGCTGGAGAATGACTCTCCCGATACAGACAACGGCTACTCAACGTATCACGGCTATGCCACTACCAACTACTACCGTGTGGATCCCCGTTTCGGTTCAAACGAGGACTATAAGAAACTCTGTGATGAGGCCCATGCCAAAGGACTGAAGATTGTGATGGACATGATCTTCAACCACAGTGGCTTTGAGCATCCTTGGACACAGGACATGCCCTCTAAGGACTGGTTGAACGTTCCGGAATGGCTTAACGAGAAACAGTCTGGTCGCGACCCTATGACAGGTTTTACCGCCAATGCCGACGGCTCTGAACCCGCCAAATCGGCCTATTTGCAGACCTCCTACAAACTCACGCCAGTCCTCGACCCATACACTTCGGAGGTAGATCTCAGGGAAACCACCCACGGCTGGTTCGTGCCTTCCATGCCCGACCTCAACCAGCGTAATCCCCATCTGATGCGCTACCTCATCCAGAACAGCATCTGGTGGATAGAGACCGTTGGCATCGATGGCATCCGCATGGATACCTATCCATACGCCTATGCTGAGGCGATGGCCCAGTGGATGAAGGAACTCCATGCCGAATACCCCAATTTCAATACCGTAGGCGAGACGTGGGTCACCGAACCCGCCTATACTGCCGCCTGGCAGTGGGACGGAAAACCGCATGACGTGCAAGGTCAGCATGCCTCATCCTTCATTCCCCATTCCACCTATTTGAAGACCGTCATGGACTTCTCTTTCTTCGACAAACTGAACCAGGCTAAGAATGAAGAGACCGATGGTTGGTGGAACGGATTGAATCGTCTTTACAATTCCTTCGTCTATGACTACCTCTACCCGAACCCGTCGAATGTGATGGCCTTCATCGAAAACCATGATACGGATCGTTTTTTGGGCAATGGCAAGGACACCCTCGCTCTGAAACAGGCTCTAGCCCTGTTATTAATTGTTAATCGTACACCACAACTCTATTACGGCACAGAAGTGCTCATAAATGGTACAAAAAATGTGACAGATGGAAATGTCAGAAAAGATTACCCTGGCGGATTCCCGGGAGATACCCACAACTGCTTCACCAAGGAAGGTCGGACCAAGGCAGAACAGGACATGTTCAGTTGGCTGTCCCGTCTGCTCCATTGGCGACAGGGCAATGAGGTCATCACCAAGGGTCAGCAAATCCAGTTTATTCCCTACAATGGCATCTACGTCATTGCACGCCAATACAAGGGCAAGACGGTTCTGGCGGTCTTCAATGGCACCAGCAAGCCCGCCACCCTCGATGTCGCCCGCTACGCCGAGGTCATCGGTTCCGTCACCCGTGTCAAGGATATCCTGACCAACCGCTATTATGACCTCTCTGCCAACTTCGAACTCAAGCCCAGACAATCCTTGATTCTCGAATACTAAATCGAATATGTAAAATAATATTGCTAATTTTGATAGGGGGGGTAAATTCCCCCCCCCCGTGTTAATTTAGTTAAATGGTGTTAATAATTAGGGGTTTGTCGATAAAAAAAGCCGAATTATCCGAAAAAATGTCATAAATTTGCATCGAACCATAGAAAAATGGAGCATAAGATTGTCAAATACATGAGTCTTTTCCTGCTGCTGCTGTTAGTAATGGCACTGCCGGAAAGGTTACAAGCCCAAGGTCTTGTAGCCACAGAGGATCGTGTTGACTCATTGTTGACAACGAACACTTATATCCGATTTGTTGATGACGGAGAAGAAGTGAACCTCACCGATGAGGAGTTCTTCGATCAGGCTGGCAGGGTGGTGTTCCCTGTCAACGACTTCCGTTTACCGCAGAACGCACCGTTGCTGAAGCAACTTGAAAGCGAAGTGTTGCCAGCCATCAACCGGTCGGGTTATGCGCTCTCGCGCATATACATCCGCGGGGCTGCCTCGCCCGAAGGACCGTCTGCCCGCAACAAGGTGCTGGGTGAGAAGCGTGCCAAGGCGCTGACCGACTTTGTCGTCTCCCGACTCAGTGTGCCTGTAAGTGATGAAAGTTTCAGTCTCGATGTGGACTTTGAGGACTATCGTTCGCTCTGTCTTTTTTTATCGCG
>JAFWTK010000246.1 GCA_017518935.1 Prevotella sp. | reverse complement strand
TTGGTTTTGCTCGGTATGGAAAATCAACCTTTGTGTCGTCGTTCTATCATGCCGTGATGAGGACGGGAAAGATTGGCAAATATAAGTTCCTAGACTCAGATACATTGTTAGGATTTGAACGCAGGGCACATATTCGTCGTGAGGAAATCAAAGTTGGTAAACGTCTTGACCGTACACCCATGTATGCCGACTTCTTTCTGTCGCTACTTTTTGAGAATACAGAAACAAAAAATAAGGTTAAGTTGATACTGTCAGACCGATCGGGTGAAGACTATCGCGACTATGGTAAATTCGAGGCTAAGATTAATGATGACAAGTCGCTTCGGTATGCGCGTCATATTATATTTTTTCTTGATGCGGCAGCAACGGCCAGTGATGACTATCTCGACATGCAGAGCGATCTTGGCATGCTCATGCCTCGTATGAGTAAATATGGCGCTTTTAATAGCCAAAAGTGTGTTGATGTGGTTTTCAACAAAAAAGACCTTGTCACAAAGGTAAACGAAGCAGACTATTTAACTAACCGCAGCGAGATAGTTTCCAAGATTAAGGAGGCAACGCCAGTGAACAGGGTGGTTGATCTGAAGTCGCTACAAATTCCGATGAATGATGAATGTAACCAGTTCTTTGAATATTTGCTCGACTCTTGCGAACAACCAGAAAAATTGAACGATGAATGTATGGAGCAACAAGATTGGGTAAGCAGATTATTAAAAGTTTAGAACAATGGAACAGAAAAAATGTCTGATAGCAGGATTGCCAGATGCAGGTAAGTCTACCTATTTGGGAGCGTTGTGGTATGTTATCAACAATGATGTCCAAAAGGATGCGATGGCTTTGAAGGTGTCGCCAAATAATCCACCGGAAAACACAGAACAACTTGTCACATTGAGTGGACGTTGGCTGAAAGTGGAGGATATGGATCGTACATCTACGGATGTACCAAGTAATATCAGTTTTAATTTAATTCCAAAGGATGGGGGCGAAGATTTCACATTGGAAGTTCCTGACTTCCGGGGAGAATCCATCCGTCAAATAATCACTATGAATCAGCCCAAGGAGTTTGATGAGTGGTGTGAGCGTGCTGACACGATGCTCTATTTGATGAGCGATGTTGCTCCAGACCGCTTTGCTGACGATATTGTGACTGACGATGATGAGATGGAGGGAATAGAGACTAAAACAACGGACAAAGTACCAGAGTTTGACGTAAAACATATTTCGGCTGCAGCACAAAATATGCTGATATTACGTTATTTGGCATCAAAGAAAAGATATAAAAAGGTGGTGATCTGTCTTACTGCTTGGGATAATGTGATGAAGACCTTCGCTGATATCACACCTGAAGAATACGTCCGTGAAGAATCACCTGCTCTTTACAACTTGATTAAGTATTATTACCCAGAGGTCGTTTTCTTCGGTTTGAGTGCCCAGGGTGCAGAATATGAATACGAAGTAATAGATGGAGACGACGGTCAGAAGCAGAAGCGGGTTACAGAAGCCTGCAAAAAGCGACTGAGAGAAGCCACACGCAAGGGAGAACGCGCCTTTGTTGTGGTGAATAAAGATAAAAGTCCAGATATTACTTTGCCTATAGCAGAATTGCTAAGATAGTGACATGAAGATACAACAACTGTTACACGGCTACCAAGATGGCCATGGTCGTTTGGCAGGTTCTATCCAGAACCTTACACCAGGCGATTCAGCCCGCATATCGCAAATGAGTGATTGGTCGGGTTATCGTGACCCCTTGGAAAAGGATCATAGTTATATAACAGCCTATCCTCTTAAAGATAGTAGTTATTATATTGTGGCTAAGTCGTGGTATGCTTCAGAGATGGAACGTCCAGGATGTGTATGGACGCACTCTCTGCTGATTGATACTCTTTCGATTGATTCACAATTTGATTTTAGAGTGCTTGCAAAACTGTTCCAACGTCCCGTGAGGGGAGAGTATGGCCGGTATAACAAGTCAATAGAGATTAATCTGGAGGAAGATGTTGTAAAGACATGGGAAGGGATGAAGCCAGATGAAGTGTCTTTGATGTTTCTGCTGAATACAATTGTTGTAGGTGAGGAAACTTTCTATCTGAAAGTTGAACAGGAGTCGTGGTGGAACCAGCATATGTGTCTCACCTTCCTACAGTTCCTTCCGTTAGGAATGCTCAAACGTATAACACTAAGTAGTGGTGCCAGTAACCCGCGGAAAATGGAGAACCAGTTGTTTAGTATGCAGTTTGTAACGATGTCGGAAGGAATATCGCTTGTTAGTCCACCATGGGCAGAACGGCTGACCAGCAATGATTTCAATGCAGGTCTACAATTTATTGCCAAGGCAATGACTGAAGACGAAGAAGATGTATCAGCACTTATCAAGGTGTTTTCTTCAGATATTCAATCTGATGGAAAGAAATATATTGGTACATGTCTACTGATGGCTATGCTCTATCAGGGAATAAAGAAAGAAACAGAAATCAGTTATCGGGACATATTGGGAACGCTCGTTACTTATTACCCAGATGTGAATGAAGGAGATTTAGTGAAAGTTAATTTCCTTGGACGTAAAATATCAGAGTTGTTTTGCTCATCAGAAGTTGACTATTTATATCAGATTGCAATTTTTGAAGACGGAGATAAACACTTCTCTGAGCGTCAATTGGCATTATGGAAGCGTGTTTCCGAAATAGCAGCATCCAATTCCGAGGCTTATTTACAAATGATAGAATCACTTGCAAAAGAGATCAATTTGAATGCTTATGGACGCGAAATTCTTACCGATTGTTTTGGAAATTTATCAGACGCTAATTTTTCTGAGGTTTCAGATTCATTGTGGGAGAAACTCCTGCCCTATTTGAAGGATAACAATGACTTTCTCTTTTCTGAAAGATGGCTGACGATGAAAGGGAGTCGTTTCAATGATGTGCTGTGGGTATTTCAGAAGATAGAAAATGATGGTTATCAATTTTGGCCACAATTGCTTGATGCCATAATGACAAACCATAGTTTTGTGGATAGTGTTTTTGTAGATACCCTTTATGGGAAAATTGAAAACTATACTCAACGTGTTCTGGATTTCCTGAATCTGCAGAATTCAGAGAAATGGCGCGGATATCTTTATATAAAAGCCTTCCATCAGACCAGAACTTTCGTTGATTGGTTGTCGAAACAAGAGTGGATATCAGATGCTGTAGAGACAATGACAGTGCTCTATGTAAATCCTGATGATGAATATGTAAGTCATTCTGATTCTGGAATCTGGCAATGGTTGATAAAGAAAGATGATGGGAAAAAGGATTTGAGTTATTATATTTTCCTCTTAATAATGGCATACCAATGGCAAGGTCAAGATGCCATTAATGGTTTTTATCATTGTTTTGACAAAGTTCACAAAGCATTAGGAGCAGTGGAAACAAGTGATAGAGTATGGCAGTATGTGTCAAGATATAGTGGTAAAGTCTATTTCTTTCAGGAATGGGATCGATGTCGGAAACTTAGGAACGGTGTTGTGGCACATGCCAAATCTATGGGATGGGGTAAGAGTATTTTAGAGAGATTTACACCTGACCTAAAATTGAATGAGACTTTGGTAATAATATATGAGAAATCGTATGTAAGTATGAAACTATAGCCAATAGGATTTTTATACCTTAAGTTTTTGATATCAATACACCTCCTGATTAAATGAAAGAAAATACCTCGAACGAAGCAAGAGTGGAGCCAAATTCATTTGGACTATACCTTACAAAGAGGAGGAAGAGTATCGCTCAATGGACTTAGGAGATCCAAGAGAATTTCGAGCCTGGATGTTATAATTGACAACTTATTGAAAAAGAGTTTTATGAAGGAATTATTCTTAGCGATATTTGGCATAGCAGCCTTGGGTGGTTTTTTCGCTTATCTGATACGCCAGTCCATATGGACTCGGTATGTGTTACCGTTGATATCGCGCAAGCCAAAACTCTCCGTTCTTTTTGAGAATAGTCAAAATGTTCTACATATAAAAAAGACAACACCTCGTGTTTTGGATGATGCAGTTGCAGAAGCGATGGCAGCAGAGCGACAGGCACATCCATACCAATATTTTTCAGAGCCTTCTTATCAAAATCCATTTCCTGAGTTATTTGAAGGCTCTTCAAGTAACAAGAAAATATATAATGACCTCCTTGATGGGTATTTAGAAGAGAAGGAAAAAGAGTACCGCAATTGTCTGCAAGGTCAGATTGCAGACGAATACATGCAACCTGTAAAATTAGTGCTTAGGAATGATGGCGTAGTAGCGTCTGGTAATCTTGATATTACCCTTAATATTTGTCCAAATGACAGGATATATGATTTGACGGCTAAAACTAAAAAGACGGGTGATAGTATAGAACCACCAATACTTATGCCAGAGGGCGTATTTCCTCTTTTAAATTATAAAAAAGTACCTTATGGCTATACAGAATGGCAATTTGATGCTCATATAAAAGAAGATTTGAAATTTGAGGAGGCTCCTATAAATCATCATAAGTGTAATGATAAGGTCTTTCCTCCTTTTTACGTAGATGCCAGATATACAAATAAAATATCCATAAAAATAACAATTATAGATTCCACAGTACATGACCCAATAGAAAGTGAGATTGTATTGTTTATAGATGATTAGTTTAAGGCAGATTTAATGACCCAGGACAGATTTGAGGAAATAAAGTCACAGATACCGTCATCGTTGCAGATGATGATGGATCAACTGAAGCGCTATCTCGAAGAGAATAGGGCTGCAGCGATCGTGGGTGCTGGTTTTAGCCGCAATGCCATGATGAATGAGGCTTCTGCGATGAAAGACTGGAATCAACTTGGTCTGGATTTCTTCAAACGTCTCTACGGACATGCGCCTACTGAAAAAGAGGGGATGTTCCTCAGTCCGATTCATCTGGCATCGGAAGTGGAGGCTTCCTTTGGACGTTATGAACTTGATAACTTAATCATGCAGTCGCTTCCTGATGAAGTGGTGATACCCAGTAAACTGCATGAACAGTTGATGAGTCTTAACTGGCGTGATATCTTCACGACCAATTATGATACGCTTCTTGAAAGGGCTTACCTGCAGACAGAACGTCCATATACGGTTGTAACGAATAAGGATACCCTGCTTTACTCCAAGCATCCTCGAATCGTTAAACTGCATGGTTCCTTTCCGAATATACACCCCTTTATAATCACAGAAGAGGATTTCCGCACCTATCCATTGCGTTATCCGGAGTTTGTCAATACCGTTCGACAGGCTCTCATAGAGAATCTGTTCTGTATGATTGGTTTCTCCGGTGACGACCCCAACTTCAAGAGTTGGTTAGGATGGCTGCGTGATGTGATGGGCAAGCAGATAGCCCCTGTTTATCTGATAACCTTCGACCGTAATCTTCACAATGCCAAGCGAAAGTTATATGCTGCCCAGAATATCGATATCATGAATCTGGCAGAACTGCCAGAGATTAAGAACAACATTCAGGAAGCCTTTGAATTCCTGTTCAGATATCTCAACGAACCTGTTGTTGTCAAATGGACAGGTGCCATCAGCAGGGAATTAGGCAAACTAAAGACTGCACAAGACATTGTTGACATCACCAATGAGATGGCGGCTGTACACAGGAGTTATCCAGGATGGCTGACTCTTCCCAAGGACTATTATGATAACTTTCATGATATAGACCATGATATCATTGGCTTTGACCTTTCAAAAATCGAGGGGATTGATGTCAATAGTAGGGTAGACTTCCTCTATGAACTCAATTGGCGTCAGAAAATATCCCAGTCTCCCATTGGCGTGGATTGGTTTGTCACGGAACTGACAGAGTTGCCATTTGTCTCGGATGACTACAAGGATGACACGCCTCAAAAGGTGATAGACCTGAAGCTCTCGCTGCTTACCTTCTACCGTCGCAGAGGTGCTTATACAGAATATGATGCTCTTCTTTTACAGATTACTGAAAGGAGCCAAGATATGCGCTTGTCACAGATACGGTGGTTCTACTACGACCAATGTCTTAAAGCCGCATCCCTATTGGAATATGATGATCTGACGCGACTGCTCTCTCAGTGGAATATTGCTCCGACCGACTACGTGGGTGCAATCTGGAAGTCATCGATACTTTATGAAATAGGGCGTGGAGCGGAAAGTGCCACACTTCTTAACATGGCCATGCAACACTTGAATATCGCCATACTCTCTAAGGGGAAGAACGATGATTATCTTCGTTCCTGTAAGACCGTGATGCATAAGTTACAGCGAATCTACAGTTGGGCCATAGGTAAGGATACGGAACAACCCTTCAATCCCTACAAGACGGTAGACTATTTCAAATCAGAACTATTGAAACCCCGTAAGGATGATGGAGCCTCCTATATCCATCATTTCAATGTGGGTCATACGGATCGTTCCTATCATTTCGGTAGCATGCGCTTCATCGAGTCCTATCTGTATAGTTATCGCTACTTTGCCTTATGTGAGTCATGTGGTTTTTCTTTTGGAACTCATGGGTTGACTATAGACAAAGAAAACAACACATTCTTTCTCAACCCTATTCTGTCAGATGCCTATATTTATGCATCTGCCATCATGGTAAGGAGTTGTACTGAAGATTATGTGAAAGACTGTGTAACCCGCAATAACCTCACCAATATTTCGACGGATACCGCAGATACCCTCTTCTCACTCTATCTTGGAAAGGCACAGCAATTGTCTGCCACCATGAATGAAGCATTGAAAGAGCGGTTGCTAAGAGTGGTGATACCCTTGCTTTCTCGTCTGTGTGTAAAAGCCAGCCTCGAAAACGTCAAGGCATTAGTCCCAGTCCATTTCAAGGTTTATCAACATTTTAATAGACACTTCAAGGATTCGGATTATACCACCTTGTATTATAATATGCCTTTGTCTGAGCGCATAAAGATGCAGGCAGATTCCTTAGAACTGCCAATCGTAAAAGAAGGTCATTTCAATCGGGATATACCACAGCGATACGACCATCTTGATCAGTTACAACTGTCAGACGTTGCTCTTCAGATCATAAAGGATGGCCTTTACAGCGATGATGATGATATTCAGAGGAATGCCTTTTACAGAGCAATGATAGCAATGCACAGCAACATTTCGCCTGGCGAAAAGTATCAGTTAGAGTGGCGTATCTGTAATTGGCGTATCACATCTAAGGCAGAAGATTTGAAACGAGAGTCTTATCTGACTGTGGAAGAATCTCCCGTCCACGGAAATCTGCGTGAAAGATTGATTCAAGAAGATTTGTCACGCTTGGAAGCCTTAAATGTTGAGAATATCAAAAGTTCTGAAACATTCAGCATCATGTGTCGATTGCTTGACAATCTGGCAATATTCCATGATAAGATGACACAGGAAAACCATCAGTTGGTCATCTCTAAGTTCATCGCAATGGTTCAGGAAAACGAACGCTTGTTGAGTAAAGACGACTCTCAGGAACTCTTTGGTGGCTTCCATGAGTATATGACGAAAGTTATCCGTTCCATGGAAGGCTATTTATATAAAATAGACATGAGGGCCATTCCGAGGGAGGATATATCCCGACTTTCAGATATTGTCCTTCAATTAAAGGTGTGGAATTTCCGGTATTTGTCGATGCTGGTGTTACTAAGTCCTTATGACAAGCGGCTTAAAGAGGCAGAAATAAAGAAAGAGGTGGAGGACCATATCTCGAATGAAGATACCTTTATGGATGCTCTTCAGGCTCTGGTATTTTTGTCTAAGCGCACAGACAACATTCAATCTTTGTTACAGAGCATCATAAAGTTCTGCCAATATTCCACAAGCAGTATTGTTCACCATTGGCTTAACTATATTAAGTTCTTCATTTGGCAAGGGCTTTTGAAAGAAGGCTGTCGTCAAGATGTGCTGAAGATGCTCAGACATATATATAATAATGTGGAGTCTGTCGCAGAAGACGCAGACCTGCGTAATGACATTCTTGTCTATGCCAGTCGCGTAGCAGGTGCTGCAGCCCAGGAATGGGGTGATAGTGCAGAAACCAATCTGTGGAAGGAGATAGCATCTGATAAAAACGTATTCAATGAGGTGCGCTATTCCTTCGAGTACGGATACGAGAAGGATTTAACATAGTAAGAAAAGGATACTTAAAAAGAAAATGCCTAGAATCTTGAGAAAAGGCATAGTGAGAATCAATTATAATAATAATTTAAGGTATGGCATACAATCCTAATTTTTTTTCTATTTCTAATAATGTTTATAATCCTGATCGGTATACTCAGGCCGAACCGAAGCATGCTGTTCGCGGAGAATTCTCTAAAGATAGGGATAGAATAATGTATTCGAAAGCATTCCGTCGTTTAAGCGGGAAAACGCAGATATTCCTGTCCACTACCGAAGAAGATATACGATCTCGCCTGACTCATACGCTTGAAGTCAACCAAATTGCGAAAACAATTGCCATCTCTTTGGGGCAGAATTTGGAGTTGGTTGAGGCAATTGCGTTTGGACACGATATAGGTCATACCCCGTTTGGGCATGTTGGCGAACGAACACTCAACCGCATTATGAATAATATAGAACCAAGGTTTCCTATTATTGGTAATGCTGAAAAGGGGTTCAAGCATAATTTGCAAGGACTCCGGTTATTGTGTGATATTGGAAATATGGATGGTCATCAAGGATTAAATCTTTCAAAATACACGTTGTGGGGTATAGCGAATCATTCAAGTCTTTCATATCGAAATGATCCTAATGTATCATGTACTTATTATGACCGATATTTGAATCAGATAGATAGTTATTGGTCTTTTGAAGGGTGGATAGTAGCCTTAGCCGACGAGATAGCCCAAAGACATCATGATATTGAGGATAGTATTAGGTATAATATCATAGAGAAGAACAAGTTAATAGAGCAAATGGAGCCTTTTAGGGCATATTTCACTCCTATGGATAAAACAAATTATAACAATCTTAAAAGAGCAACCGCTAATACTGATATAGAAGAATTTCTGCGGCTTTTTTCACGCTTGATAGTAAACCTGTACGTTGTGGATGTTATAAACAAAACGAAGGAGAATATGAGACAATTTCATGCTCGTCATAATTTCACTAATACGGAAGACTTTAGGATACTCCGACCTCAATTGGTATTAGATGATGTAAAAGACATTGTTTCATTTTCTCAACCTATAAAAAATGCGGATCGTGTATTCCATACCTTTTTGAAAAGTCAAGTACTTGGTTCATATATGGCACAGAGTATGGATGGTAAAGGCCAGTATATTATTCGTCGATTATTTGAGGCATACATTTCTAACCCCTGCCAACTGCCTGATAGTGCCATTCGTCAGTTTTATATTGAGATAAGAACACCTAATGAGTTACGCTCTAATTTGCAAAGTCATATTAATGGAAACGAAAAAATTTTGATGCGTGTTATTTGTGACTATATTGCAAGTATGACAGATAGTTATGCTTATCGACAATTTGATATTTTGTATGGGACTAGAATCAGATGACAAGAGAGATGACGTAGAAGACAAAGAAACAGCTGAGAGTCATTTTGGAGTTGTTATGGGCAGATTTGCGGAATTGCTTAACTGCCATTTTGCAGACTTGGCATCATACAAGACTTATTTGTAACACCTTTTAAGTGACATATCGCGAGACACTAAAAAGATTTTTATGTATTGGGAGCAGGCTCTTTCAGGGACTCTCATTATAGAAAGGTTTAATAATACAGATAAACCTACTTCTTCAAAAATGCTAGGAGACAAAATCATACTGCCGTGAGGTAGCGGGCGGGCTCTTTTCAGGTTGTTCCTACAAGGCCAATCAATCCTGCCCTTTAAGTAAAACAGTCATTTTTGAATTCTAGAAGGAGTAGTTCAGTTGGTAGAGAATAAAGAATAGAAAATGAATATACTTGTAACAGGCGGAGCCGGCTATATCGGCTCCCATACATTGATAGAACTATATAAAGCAGGTCATACTGCTGTTGTAGTAGATAATCTGAGTAATAGTAACCCAGAGTCTTTACGTAGGGTTGCTGAGATCATTGGTGTCCCAGCGATTCCATTCTACGAAGTGGATATTCGCAACCGCGAAGGACTTGAGAATGTCTTCGCTGAACATACGTTTGATGCTTGCATCCATTTTGCTGGCCTGAAGGCCGTTGGCGAGAGCGTCGAGAAGCCTTGGGAATACTACGAGAATAACATTGCAGGAACGCTGGCGCTTGTCGATGTCATGCGCCAGCACGGCTGCAAGAATATGATTTTCAGTTCCAGTGCCACTGTCTATGGTGATCCGGCAGAGATACCCATCACAGAGAACTGCCCCAAAGGCCAGTGTACCAACCCCTATGGCTGGACCAAGAGTATGTTGGAGCAAGTGCTGATGGATATCCAGAAGGCTGATCCGGCATGGAATGTGGTGTTGCTTCGCTACTTCAATCCCGTCGGTGCGCATCAGAGCGGCAGAATCGGTGAGAACCCCAATGGCATACCCAATAATCTGATGCCTTACATCACTCAGGTCGCTGTTGGAAAACGTCAGGAACTGGGCGTATTTGGTAATGATTATCCTACCCATGACGGCACGGGTGTTCGCGATTACATACATGTCTGTGATCTGGCCGCAGGCCATGTGGCTGCACTGAAAGCAATAGAGCGCCAGTGTGGCCTTGGGATTTATAATATGGGTACAGGTCATGGTTATAGCGTATTGGATATGGTTAATGCCTTCATCAAAGTCAATGGAGTTGATGTTCCCTATAGCATCAAACCCCGCAGACCGGGCGATATCGCCACCTGTTATTGCAATCCTGCCAAGGCCAAGGCTGAACTCGGTTGGGAGGCCCAATATGGCATTGAAGAGATGTGTCGCGACAGTTGGAACTGGCAGAAGAATAACCCTAATGGGTATTAAATGAAAATTATTAAGAGGTTTTCTTGTTAGCAAGACTTCTACTCTAATATAGAATACTGCTGAGAAGCAGGATATAAAAAATCGGTTATGTGTTTGGAGCAGGCTCTTTCAGGGTCTCTCATAATAGAAAGGTTCTACAAAAACCTGATGAACCTGCTCTTTTTTTGAGAAATAATTATTGTTAAGACGCAAAGGATGGCACGAAATATCCCCAAAGGGTGTTTTCAAGTCTGGTTTACATAAACATATATAAATGTCATTTACCTCTCTTAGTTTTTGGTTCATATTCCCGCTTATCTTTGTTTTCTACTGGGCAATACCAGCCAAGTGGAATACGTGGAGGAAGGTATTGCTCCTTGTGGTGAGTTACCTTCTCTATATGAACTGGAAACCAGCGTATGCACTTGTGCTGCTTGGAGTCACGCTGGTGACATACTGGGGGGGGCAACTTTTGGATATAAAGATTAATGGTGAAAATGTTAAGGGTTCCAGAAGGAAGCATTTAGTATGGCTGTTTGCCTTACTTGGGTTGTTGCCGCTGTTGGTATTTAAGTACTACAATTTTTTAAATGACAGTATTAGTGCAGGACTTGCCAGCGTTGGATTACAATTTGCCTTGCCTGGGCTGAATTGGGCAATACCTGTAGGTATCTCTTTCTTCACATTTCAGGCTGTGGGTTATATGCTTGACGTATATCACGGAAGGGTAAAGGCAGAGAAGAATCTATCAGATTACCTGCTCTTTGTTTCCTTCTTCCCGCAAGTGATGTCTGGACCTATCAGCAAGGCTGATGAGTTATTGCCTCAGATAAAGAACCCGCATAAGTTTGACTACGAGCAGGGAAAACAAGGTCTGAAATGGCTATTGTGG
>JAFWTK010000030.1 GCA_017518935.1 Prevotella sp. | reverse complement strand
GTGAAGTCGGTAAACATCTGCATGAGGTCGCCAGTATTACCCCGACTCAGGATCTTGTCACGGAACTCCTGACCCGTCTCTGGTTTCAGAGCACCACGCTTGGCGAAGACATCAGCGATGTTCACAGCCAGCACCTCCGTCCACAGATAACTGTAATAGCCGGCGGCATAGCCCCCACCCCACACGTGATTGAAGTAACTGGTATGATAGCGTGGCGGAATCGGAATAAAAGGATTCAGAAGTCCCACCTTACGCAACGACTCTGTCTCGAAATCCATAGCCTTGTCGGCTGTGGGAATATCCTTCGAGGCGAGCATGTGCCAGGCGAGGTCGACACAGGTGGCAGCGAGGTTCTCACCCAGGGCGTAGCACGGCTGGAAGTTGATACTCTTAAGCATGCGCTCCTTCAGGTCGGCAGGCATGGGCTCACCGGTCTCGTAATGACGAGCATAGTGATCGAATATCTCTGGGATGGAGGCAAACGACTCATTAAACTGCGAGGGCATCTCGACGAAGTCGCGGGCCACGCTGGTGCCGCTCAGACGGTTGTACTGACAATCGGAAAGGATACCGTGCAGGGCGTGTCCGAACTCATGGAACATGGTGGTGACCTCGTCCCAGGTGATCAACGAGGGCTTGCCCTCGGGGGCTTTCGCGTTGTTGCACACATTAAAGATAATTGGCATCGTGCCGCGCTGACGGCACTGCTTCTGAAAACCGTCCATCCAGGCACCACCACGCTTCGTGGGACGACGGTAGTAGTCGGTATAGAAGAGGGCCTTGGTCTTACCGTCCTTGTCAATCACCTCGAAGGCTTTCATGTCAGGATGGTAGGTGGGAATGTCCGTACGCTCCTTGAAGGTGAGGCCGTAGACACGGTTGGCGGCATAGAAGACACCATTGAGCAGCACGCTGTCGACATTGAAATAGGGCTTCACCTCGTCGTCGCTCACGTTGAGCAGTTCCTTCTTCATCTTAGCGGAATAGTAGAAATAGTCGTAGGCCTGCAACTGGAATTCGGGACCCTGAGTCTTGCGGGCAAAGTCCTCAATGGTCTTGGTCTCGGCATCAGCCTTGGGCACATAGGCCTTAATCAGGTTCATCAGGAAATCACGGACATTCACTGAGGTCTTGGCCATCGTATTCTCCAATGAATAGGCGGCGTAGTTAGGATAACCCATGATCTCGGCCTTCTCGGCACGGAGTTTGGCGATCTCCACCACGAGGGGGAAGGTATTGTATTTACCTGTTCCGTCGGCACGATGGATAGATGCCTCATAGACCTTCTTGCGCAGTTCGCGGTTATCGAGGCTGGCAAGAGGAGCCTGCTGGGTGGTGTTGACAATCACGATGGCGTATGGTGCTTTCCCCCCACGACTCTCGGCATCCTTGGCGCACTGGGCGATGTCAGCATCAGAGAGGCCTGCCAGGTCTTCCTTCTTGTCCACCCATACGACGGCCTCGTTGGTAGCGTCAGGCAACATATCACCCCACTCCGTCTGCAAGTCGGAGATGCGCTTGTTAATGGCCTTCATGCGCTCCATCTTATCGTCTGACAACAGTGCACCATTACGCACAAACTCCTTATAGATTTCCTCCAAGAGTTTCTGGTCTTCACCTTGCCGGGTCTGGTATTCCTTATCATACACCTGTTTGATGCGCTCAAAGAGTTGTTTGTTGAACATGATCTCATTCGACAGGTCTGTCAACATAGGCTGTACCTTCTTCTCAATCTCTCCCAACGCAGAGGTCTTATCGGCCTCGACGAGGGCAAAGAACGTACGACTTACCCGATCCAACAACCGTCCGCTCTCCTCATAGGCGAGGATGGTGTTCTCGAAGGTGGCAGAATCCGGATTGTCCACAATCTGCTTAATCTCATCGCGCGTCTGCTGGATGGCGGTCTCGAAGGCAGGCAGATAGTCGGTGCTGTCAATCTTACTAAAATCGGGAGCCCCGAAAGGTAATGTACTCTCCTGCAACAGGGGATTTTCACGCTGTGCCTCTTTACAGGACGAAACTTGCATCATCACGGCTGATGCGATTCCAATCATCATAAAAGTCTTCTTAATTTTCATTTGTCTATATTGTTAGTTTGATGCAAAGATAGTCACTTTTCCCCATTCCCCCAACAAAAGCCATAATATTTATGCAAAATTTACAATTCCAGCACTTATTCCCTTCCATCAAGAAAATAACAATTCATGTTCTATATTCATCTTTTTATCGCATATTTATGGCTTTTTATGACGCTTTTTTTATAATTGAACATATTTTGGGAAATATCGGACAGTAAAAATCGGATATTTTTATCGATATTTGCAACCAAAAAACAGAAGAAAACGAACAGTTTGAAGTGTGTGTCATGGAAATAAAGGATTTAAACCCTCGAAAAGGGGACGACACCTATCGGATAGGTGATAGTGACGACCTGGTAGTGATGGAGAACATTGGCACTATACCCTCCGGAGGCGTGTGTCTTCAAAATCATAGTATCATTATTTTTTGTACCGAAGGCAGGGCGCAGTTTGAATACGACGGTGCCATCGTTCAGATTAAAAAGAATGACCTGTTTCTCTACATGGTCCACAGTGTTGCCTGTAACTTTATGGCTTCATCGGATTTCAATTGCAAACAGATATGGTTTGAACGCAGTGAACTGTGGAATATCGATATCTATAAAGAAATCAGTGTGGTAGATATGTCACAACTAAAATTGCATCCAGTCGTCCATCTCACCGACGACGAGGTCATACTCTTTACTACCTATTTCCAGTTACTGTGCGACAGGATGAAATCCTCCACATCATTTGAACTAGCCCCTGATATCATACGTTCACTCTTAGGCACCATGCTGCTGGAATTACTGTCTATCATGCGGCGTAATGTGGCTCATAAGATTGAGCATGATCTGCAGGAAGAGCCCAATTCCAGCCTTCATAAAAAGCGGATTATTGATAATTTCATAAAGTTAGTAGAAAAGAGCGACGGTCGCATCCGCAGGGTGGATGAATTTGCCAATCAATTATGCATCACACCGAAATATCTCTCTACCATTCTCAAGGAAGTGATGAATCGCAGACCGAGTACCTATATCCAACTCTATACAATGAAGGCCATTGAGCGCCGCCTGCGCTTCACGGATATGACGATGCAAGAGATAGCCAATGACCTGAATTTCCCAAATGCCTCATTTTTCGGCAAATACTGCAAAGAGCACTTGGGCATGACACCGCTGGAATATCGGATTAAATACCATAAGGGAAAATAAAATGAAAAAGATATTGTTGATGATCGTTGCTGTGCTAATGAGTGGTGCTGCATATGCACAGACAGACAGCACAACGGTTAATAGGAAAAAAGTCGGTGTCGTACTCAGTGGCGGCGGCGCGAAAGGTATGTCGCACATTGGTGTGCTGAAAGTATTGGAGAAGGCAGGCATCCCCGTCGACATCGT
>JAFWTK010000245.1 GCA_017518935.1 Prevotella sp. | reverse complement strand
TAATTACGTGCATCACCATATATGCTAGCCTCAGTCTCCGTCTTTTGTATCTCTATGTCATTGCCCTCAACTCTTATTGTTGCCGGCAACAGGTTGTCAGTCTTCAGACGACCGCGATTCTTAGCACGGTTCTTGAACCGCACATCACTCAATTGCGTGTCTGTTCCGCCATCATTCTTACCATCTTCGGAGAATTCGTAGTAGTCGTACATTGTATCTTCCTTAGGCAGACGAATGATAGACTTGCCATTGCTGTTATCTTTATTCTTCAGATGGTTCATCACCATCACCGAGAAACCGCCGTTAGCATAGTCTACCTGAGCATCGTTGTAGGTGTTACTCCAAATGCCCTTGATAGCCACATTGGCCTTATTGCCCCCCATAGGTTTGTAGCCCAAACGGTCAAGATATGCATCAGCACCTGTAGCATCCCAATTAATTGTCTGTTCTTGTTCTGACCATTGTCCCTGACTTACCGTACCCAAAGACCCTGTTTGGTTATCGTCGCCTGTACTATAGGTCGAACCCACCTCATAGAGCACGGTCTTGGCCTTGTCCCAACTACGCTGATAGATGGCAGGGCTATAGCGGTCATAGCGAGCCTCTGTAGAGCCCTCTGTTGCACCAGGCTTCACATCATTGAACTTGACAGGGTCGTAGTAGGTGGTCTCCTGCTTAGCAGTGCCAGTGGGTGCATACCACTCACCCGAGATAGTACCCTGCAACGGTGAGCCAAGCAGATACCAGCGTTTGTTGTCAAGTTGATATTCCATCCATGCCGAATTGTAGTTCAACAGATGAGCGTTCATCAATTCCGTTCCGGGCTGGAAGGCTATCTCGTCGCAACTATTCACCTTATACATCTCAGCAATAAGGTCATTGGTACGAGAAGACTCACCTCTGTCAGGAGGTGTACCGTATGTTTCCTCCCACAAATCATATCTACGGGCCTGCATATCAAACTTCAAGATAGGTGTTGACGTTTCACGCAGATTGGGGAAGGGGAAGTTCGTGAACTTGTGCTCTGCGTCAGTATCTTTATAGTCGAGAGGATCATAGAGTTCGGGCGCATTACCCCACTCGTCGGCCTTCATCAGAATATGTGTACAGTAGAGCGGCGCAAAGCCCTTACGGAACACACGGTCTTTGGCTGTACGGTAATTCCAGTAATTGGTCTTGTAGCCGTAAAGCGGCGAGCCATCAAAGTCATGTGCCGGGTCGGGGGCTGCTGCACTTGCCACATACAGTTCATCACCATTCAATCCAGTGTTATCCTCCGTGTTACCGTCGGCACGACGCCAGTTCTCGTCGTTATTCCAGTCGGGATTACCCGCAGCACCTGTCCACACCTCATAGTCGGGCACAATCTTCAGGTTGATGAGCATCGTACCGTCGCAGGTATTCACGTCACCCTCTTCCTGGAACGGCAGACTGAGCGTATAATTATAGCCTTCACGCACCTCGAAATTCTCGGTGAAATAGACGCGCAAACGGTTCTCGTCGTTCTGTGCACTAATATTGATATCGCCAGAAGTTCCCTTAGTATTAATGGCTTCCAACGTTACAATCCTTCCTACGATGGGCAACAAGCCTGTCTTGCTCATGGATTTGTAAATCTTCTTGTCCCATGTCGGGTCGTTGGAAGAAGCCAAGTAGATGTTGTCGTCTTTGGACTTCTTAATAACGCCATCGGCACCCTCAGTCCGTGCATTACGGATAGGCAGCCATAGATGATTCACCTCATAGTTCAACGTTCCGTCATCTGCTTCTTCTTCCGTATTCTTCACGGTTTCAAACTGTGCGGCCTTGGCCAGACGAATACTCAGCACGGGATCAGAACCCTCCGGGAAGGAATAGTCGTATGAGTCGAATCCGTGTTCGTTTGGCACAAAACCTGCCTTCAACGTCGGTGCTTTCTGCCCCACTTTGATACGGAGGCCCTGCGGCTCATCACAGAAGTAGGCAACATACTCATTCTTCTTTGGATTAAGAGACTGATTGAATTTCTCATCATGGATGGGGCATGCCACAAGATAGAAATACGGGTCCTCGTTAGAAGCCTTCTCCGCAGGGATACTGACAGACTTCTGGTGCAATATCAACTCACCTTTCTCAACCAAACTTTGCAGATATTCTACCATTGCTACAGTGAGTTTCGGATCCGGACTATGTTGCACCTCCTTGGTGATACCATCAAGCGATGTGACAGCAGGGTAGTAAGTACGCAAGGTGGACAATGCTTCGTCGAGTTTGATTAAATCATCACCTGTCAAGCCATTATCCTGATTATGATAGTTCTCCAACGTGGCAAGCGTTGTCTTGTTTCCAAGCCACCAATCGAAGTTCAAATCGTTCATGTCCACCTCTTTACCATCCAAGGTATATCCTTTCAAGTCGAGGAGAATCGTTGGAATCTGTCCCTCGCAGACTACGTAGTCATTCGTCGTCTCAGAGGATTCCAAACCCAGCACATGGTAAGGCGGTTCAATCCGGAACGTGTTGGTCCTACTACATTGAGAGCAGAGGTTGAACTCTCCATATACGTTATCAAAATTAGTAATCTTATTATTTGAAGGAATAATATAATAATCGGTATTCGTTTTCCACGGCAACTGGGGATAGTTGCCATTCATAATGATGAATTTCTGTCCGTTCTCATCGGTGTATCTGAAGACTGCACCTTTCTTATTGATAGCCTTGTAGAACGAATACTCTTCCATAGCGTCATAACTGACTTTCCATTGGAAATACATCACACCTGCCCCCATATTTTTTGTCGGGTCTTCTTCATCTGTCAGGTCTTCATCAATAGATGCCCATATCGTTGTATTTCCCGGCTCTCTCAGCAGGGCTGCGTTAAAGGCTGCCTGATAGCGTGCGTCTGAACCAAGAATTGAATTATAATCTCCGTCTTCAATCTTTTCTGCCAATTCTTCTATAGAACCACCAAACCCTAGTTGCGTCTTGAATGTTTCGAGGAACACCTTTTTATCTAGGAATACGAATCCTAAATACGGGTCTTCCGTCGCACCATCATTTACACCAGAGGAGGATTTCACTTTGTTGTAATTCACTTTCAATTTCAGCAGGCGCATTTCGGTCGTTCCATCTTTCTTTACGCAGAGCGGTGTGTTAATCTCCGGCTCCACTTCAGGCACATTTGCATACACTTCGATATTATCAAGCATGAAGTCACCACCCTGGGAACTGACACAGTTGTTGTTCACCTCAATCCAGTGGCGTTCATATTTCTCTGAGACAGTAAACTCGAAATAGAACTGCTGCCAAATCACATTGTATTTATAATTATCATAATTCGGGTTTTTAACTCGTTCATCCACCACAGTATTACCTTCTGTATAATAATTAACTTTATTACCTTTTGGTAATGCATCTACATAGTCCCCATTCTTTACTGTTATACCATTTGAATCGATATAATCATCTCCATAATATCTATAATATTCCTCTCCGTCGTTTCCTGAACCGTCTGGATTTTGGGGGCCATCATCCAACTCATAGCACTGGCCTGGACAGAAACGATAGAGGGTAATTTTATTTCCATTTTTGTCCTCACCCTTCACCGTCAGCGTAATACCACCTGGACAGCGGTTGTCACCTCCGCCCATTTTATTAGAACCGGAAATCCAGCCAGAGAACATCAACTTATCACCAGAACAGAAGTCTCCGACAAATGGCGCTGAACAGATGTCACCTGGCTGCTCGGAAGCATCGATATAGAGGAAACCATTCTGCAAATTATTGTCTGGCAACAAACTCTTCAAACTTGGATTAGCAGTTAATTCTGCAGCAGTTGGGCCATAACCATAGGTTACATCATTAGCAGGTGCGGCATTCTGGTGGTTACCGTAGTTGGTGGTCATTTTATTCACGATAGAGTACGAACCCCAGTTACACTCAAAGCCCATAAATGAATAGTTGGTGTTGTCGAATCTCAGAGGAATAGGGCTACAGTCATCCAAAGTACCACCTGTAGGTTCATACCACCTACTCTGCCTGGTTTGAACGTCATCGGGGAAATGATATTTGTCATTAGCAGGATAGTCGAAGGTTATTTTGGCAATGGGCTTACCGGCCTTCTCCACCAGTTTTTGGGGATCGCGATCAGAGCCCTTCACGAAAAGAGGGGTGTCATCTGTTGGATTAGGGGTATCGTCTCTCAATTTCCATGGAATGGTTCGCGTGCCTGGGTCAAAGATGATGGTGTACTGAGCCAGTTTGTATCTCGTTCCATTATTATTCAAATAAACATTAAGATATGCAGCATTTGCTTTACCAGTCTTTTTGGCCACGCCACCTTCCGGGTATCTGAACACTACGAAACGGCTGTTGCCATACTCAGTCTTGTTGCCATCGGACATCTTGTCATAGAAATAGAAGCCTCTGAAATCCTCCTCAATTTCATCGCTATACGTGTCAATATTGTCGACGAACTTTAGATGGCCATTAGGATTTTGATTATTTGCTTTGGTTCGTGCAAGGCTAGGGTTCCATCCTCCTAAACGGATTCCTGTACCGTTAGGGTCGGCTATCTCCACTTCAATCTTACCGCCATTGTTGTCATTGACGGCAGATACAAGATTGGCGTTGTCCGTACCTTGACCATCAAACACCCAATAGTCAGAGAACACATGGCGCAAGCCTATGAACTCTCCACGGTAACCTACCGCCTTATCCAATTCGTAAGCAATACGCTTGGCGGGGAAATGGAATTCCTTTGTCTCCAACCACTTGGTGCCATTTTCGGGACAGGCAGTAAGACTGGCAGCCATTTCCTTGGCATCGCGCATATAATAGACATAACGCATGGTAAGCGATGGCTCCTCCAAATCGCCATCCAAATGAGCAGTGGTGTTCTTATACGTCATGTCGCTGTAGCGGGACACGTCGACTGCCACTGTAAAACGCTCTCCGTCGGAGTTAGTGAAGTTGAACCTACGGAGTTCATTGCGTGCATAACTGCCTTTCTCAATACCCGTCCAATTAAGTTTCTCGCCAGTGACCATGCCGTTGTTGTAGAGGAAATATTGCACGTCACCGTCGTTGCGAGTGTCCAGACTGACGTGGGCTTTCAGGTTGTCAAGGTCCATGGACTGGGCATTAGCATTGGTTTGATCCATGGCGTAATCCTTCTCGTCATAGTTGTAGAACCGTTGGAAGTAGATATGGTCGTTGTTCTTATTCAGCACAGTCGGAAATTCAACCGCCACGCTATTGCCCTGCTTCACATAGTGGGTTATCTCAAAGTGATTCACCTTTTGGGTGTCTTTCTTCGGATCATCCACACCTTCGCCAAAATTCCACCAATCCGATTGGGCTTCTGTGGCCAGTCCTTGCGCTGCAAGATCCAAATCACTATGCGCTATGGAATACTGCTTCAAATACGACTGACGGTGCGTCACCCAATGCTCAACACGATGCTCCTTGGGCACAGCGTTAGGATCGACAAAGAACCATTCCAAGTTGAATTTTTCCTTAATAAGCGTCAGGTTATCTATAATATCTGCTTCAGTGGGATCATTAGGCTCGGTAACTGCGGGATCAGAAGGATATGGTTTGAGGTATTGCCCACTGGGGTTCTTTAATCGGAATTGTGAATAGTCATCCACCTGCTCCAACTGAAACAATTTGCGCCCGGATTGACTATTGTCATAAGTAATAGCCACACCGTTGTGATCAACCATTTGGTTAGTATTACTTTTTAATTGCAGCAACACCTGATAGAATTTGTCCTTGTTGGGTACAGGCACCTCCACTGGGCGGAAACCGATTTGAATGTTATTATTTCCATCACCATACTGCATAATCATCTTTCCCTCATGGTCGCCACTATCTGAATGAGACAAGAAATTATTGTTCGAACTATTCGATCTCAGTAGCGTAACACCGGTTATTGTCCCATTGATGCCATAACCGTTCTTGATGGCATTCAAGTGAATGTATGGGTATGGTAATGCAATCAGGTCTATCACAGCCTTACCGTCATCGCCAATAACGGGAGTCAACAGCGTTATATCTCCGCCGTCGCCATCACCCGCCAACCGGTTCAGCGATACGCGCAACTGCATACCGGGTGTTCCCTCAATAACCATCATGGCATATCCCGTTAGGTCGGCAAACACTTGGTAGGATACGTTTCCATAACCTATGGCCAAGCCAAGTTGGCCAAGTTCCTGGCCATAATGCTGTTCTGCACCGGCCAAGCCGTTGGGAGTAGAATTGGCAGGATCAGAGGTATCGTAGTTCCATCGATAAAATAGATTAGATGTCAGAGCAGTAGAAGTATAATTATTTGCGTTCAGAACACGCGTGTATCGGTTAGCAGTTGGAGTCTCAAGGGCATATTTACCGTGTAATTCATCCTTTTCTCCCAAGATATTATACCCGCTAACGCCTGACTGTATAGGCCAGCAGTTCAGATATTCATTTGTAGAACCATACTTTTTAATATAGAACTGGCCATCAGTGCCCGACTCCTCCAGTTCCCAGAGACCATCCTGATGATAGGCGGCAGCCGTTGGAATTTTCCAAGCATCGTTTGTATATAATATGGAAGTACGATTAGAGACATCGGATGTCCTGAGGACCTCGAATATGATATTGTCGATGTAAAACGTTGTCTGAGGTTGATTTCCCGTCATACCCAAGTTAAAGGCGATAGATTGCATACCATCAGCACCGGCCATATCAGCAGTGACTGTACCAAAACGCTCAACAACTGAACCACCGCCAAAAGTTACATTGCCAATTGCATCCCAATGGTGATAAGTACCCGGCTCACCATGAGCCTGAGTACCAATCTCGACGGTATTAGTGGCTGCACAATTGAATTGAACACGGAATCTCGTTCCTTCGGGAAGAGGCTCATTTGCTTTGATGAAGAACTGGGTATCCCAAGCATTTGCTTGACCTGCTGCACTCGTGATAGCGATACCATTGCCACTCACGCCACCGCCAATGGGAGCTTGTTGGTTAACCCCATTTATCCTCTGATAAAAACTGCTGTAATCGTTACTTGTATCCAAATCGCCATTTGTTATCACAGATAGCGTATTTCCAAGAGCCGTCCAGCCATCGTGAGTATTCCAATTATCGGAAATAGCATTCAATCCCGAATAGGTCAGGTAGTGACGTGAGGAAGCAGCGTTTGCATCGGTATTCCCTGCGCCATCGGTTTCTTCTTCTCCTCTATAATAAATGATATAGGCGACATTACTGCTTTTCAACTTGACAATGTGCATAAAACCATAGTATTTCTGGGAATCCCTACCATCCCCATAAGGAAAATCTGCCCACTCGCCATTATTATTGCGATACAATACATGATCACTATTTGCTCTTTTAATATAATAACCACCTTTAAATTGGCCAAATGTAAATACGATAGCATCTCCTTCGGCAACACCTCCGTATCTATCTGCACTTTCAAATCTGCCGTAACCTAAGTAGTTGCCATCTTTATTCTTCAGTTTAAATTGACCATCACCAACTCTCTCAAGTGTCCACAAACGATTATTAGAAGGCAAGAAATCCTTTGTCCATGCTCTTTTATTAAACCCACAATCAGTCAAATAACTTGTCCGTCCATTGTAATAGAACTGAATATAGTAATATTGACCGTTACCGATAACCGAGTTAGGGTCTTCTATCGTCTCAAAGGCGCTGGGCATTTCTGCGAGTTGTTCAGCAGTCTGCGCCATCGTCTGGGGGGTGGTCACGAATGCCAAAACTCCGAGCAGCAAGGCTGTGCGGAGCAGGGAGGTAATATGTTTGAGAAGCAGTTTCATAGTCATCGCTTATTTGCCTATATAGAAAGAACTTTTATTATTGTAGTATCACGTTACACGAGAAAGTATAGTGGTATAATAACGGCGACGTACCGAGATCCACGTTGACAGTGATTGTAGTTATTGAGTTAGAACCGGTTTTGTCGTTGTTCAACTCACCGATGATACATTTGGTGACAGGGTCGTAGGTGAAAGCGGTTTTAACGATTTTGCCGTCACCCGATGGGTCATCGCCCGTGTCGCTATTCTTCCAATGGACGGATACAAACGTCACCTCTGGACTGCTGAAATCGCGCCAAGTATCATCACTTTTTTTCTTGATAAAGGGTTGTAGGGCAATCATACCGCCCGTTTCGAATGTGGCCGTCAGGCCATCGCTGCTGACAGTCGCAGGAGGGTAGCCCGCAATAGGTACAAATGCCAGTGGCTCGATGCGATACTGCCAGTCGGTCAGAATGATGGGGATGTGTATCCAGTCGTTACGGCGCATGACGTTGAAGCCGTTTTGACCGGTAGAGCCATCACCGTAACGAGTGGTCAGACCATAGCGGAGTTCATCATCTTCTTCCGCAGGAGTGCTTTGTCGCCTTACCTTGAAACGTAAAGAAATCTCGTTTTGTGTTGTGGTGAAGGTTCCATTGGTCTCGTTGACGTAGAAGAAGAGGGTACCCGTCGGCTTATCACCCGTTCCTGACCAAGCATTTAGTTTCAGCAGAGGGTCAGTCGTTGAAGTCTGATGCCTTACCTTGCCATTTGTAACTCCCGTTGTTGGTAGATTGACACCTCCAACAGCAAGATTGTCTGTAGAAGTGAGGTCATCCTTACTAAAAAGATAGACGAGGCCTTGATCGGAGGCGTTCGTATTAATGGGTTCTACCTCAATACCATAGATATCTATCTTTTCTGTCGCCTCACTGGTAAAGTAAAACTGCAACTTACTCATCACACGCCAGACGGTGATGGTACCCGCATTAGTCTCTGTACCCTCAGAGACAGTGACTGTCTTCATCGTGCTGCCGCCAACTTCCGTCGTCAGTTTACCCGTCATGGGGATGTTGGACTCACTGTAGCCGTTGGGGAATCTTACCGTTTTATCAGGATCCACTACGTCACCCACACCATAGCCGTCGGCATAGTTGGCAGTGGCGTAGATATAATAGTCGCCTGTGGCTATTGGTTCTGATTCTAGTTCAACAGAGCGTTTATATGGGTAAGAAGAATTTCCTGTTACCTCTGTCATCTGCGCTTTGGTGCCAGAGATAATTTGCACCACCTTATTGTCAGACTTATTACAAATCAGGATACGGAAAGTCTGAAGTCGCTCCCACTCATGGTCGGGTTCTTCCCATGGTGTTACGTTGACGGCACGAGTCTGTTCAGAGTTATTCTCAGGTGTGCAGATGGTGATACGGATGCGCCCCATGCCTTCCGGAAGGGGTTGCGGTTCGTCGGCAACCGTATCATTAGAGCAGGCCACCGTCAGCAGAACCATCAGCAAAAACAGCGGTATCAGTAGTATATAGTGTCTTGTCTTCATCTTCTTCATTACCGTTTATATATAGATTTCAGGATTATCCACATGACGCCATTTCTCTTCCTCTATTTTGATTTTGATCTTGGGTTCCGTTCCTTTCTGCGTGATACGGTCAATAGAGATGCGATAGATGTTATTGCGCACTACTCCATAATTCATGTCTGGACGACCGAGAGAATAAATAGTCTCCGTCGTACTCAGGTCTGCAGCCTCTACAGCCAAATAACTTCCTGAACCCTCCCCCTGATGACGGAGATAACCATAGTAAACCATCTTTGTGGTGTGTGCCGCATCCTTTATACCATTCTTATAATAGTAGCCATAGATAGCCAGTCCTGTGGCATAATAGTACAGGGGCGAGTTATCATCGATTGTATTCTCCATCGGATAACCGACAATAATATTGTCTTTCTCACCAAGAACATATCTCTTGTCTGTAGCCTGCACATCCTTCATGAACAACCATTTAGCATCATCTTCTGCAAGAGCCTGCACTGCTGTCAACGTGTTACTCAGGTTTGTAGGATGGGCAGCAGCCGTCTTGGCCGCAGAGGAATAATAGTCCAGTACCCAACTAGTAGTTGTCTCATGGGTCAAGTACGATGGGATTTCTGAACTTCTGGCAGCAAAATTATCATACTTACTGGTACGCTTGATATAGTATTCACTACCCGAATTAACATTGAATGGCACAACAGCAACAAGTTTGAAGATGTCTGTACTTGTAGGCGTTTCCTCTGTATCATTCTTATACACCTGATACTCATAGCCGTCAACATCCGTACCCGTTCCTGTTGTTGCCTTATACGCAACGTTGGCACCATACTTCGTCCAGAAATCAATACGGGCAGCCAGACGCTCAATACGGATACCACTAAAGTTATAGATATAGTGATCAGGCCCATCTAAGGTAGGAGTCGTGCTGGGGAAATCTATGGTGGCATCTTCTTCTGAGGCCATCACTAAGTTAGTAGCATCAATATTCTTACCGGAACCATTATACGCTTTCGATGATACCATCTCACGAACTGTTGCAAGTGTTGTGGTCCCGGTAATCTGAGAAGTCAGATTGAGGTTGGCCACAACAATCATATGGTACGACTTGGTAACATCAAGAGGCGTACCTTTGAGAGAGCGATTACCTGTGGTATAGATGGCTTCATCCTTATGTGGGCTCTCATTCATTCCTTGTTCATCGCGGGAATCAAAGGTAACAGAATAATATGCGCAGTAATCTATCATGGTGGTAGCAGCATCAGTTGCATTGATGCCTGCATTATTCTGATAGAACATCACAGTCACACCCGAGACTTCATTTTCCCGGATAAATCCTGCCTCACGGCCATCACCATCTTCACCACCTGCAGGTTTCTCTCCTGCCCTGGTCGCATTCTGGCCACCTGTGTTGACTGCAATTTTGAGGTTTATATATTTTTCACTGGTATCCGTCATCTCCTCCTCTTGGTCGTAATTGTAACACGACATAAGAAGGGGGGCTGCCAGGGCTACTGTCAGCAAACACTTAAGGAGATGTAACTTACGCAACAGTGACATTTTTATCTAGAGAGTTTTTAGAATTCAACATACTGGATACGCCTTGCCCATGAAAGGACATCAACACAGATACTGATAAAGGCACCCTGCGCCCACCTACCGTTCTTCAAGAACAGTTCGAGGCGATAGTCGTATTCACGGTCCAGATATTCCTGCGGAGAGTAGTTATAGATTTCGTATGCCATACGACCCGTACAGAGGATATAGGGCAGATTGAGCATAGCCACATCCTCACCAGTTTTCTTATTGCGGATGCATAACACTGCGTTGTCGTTGGTCGTGGTGTTATACATCAGGCGGTTAAACATCAGATCGTAGTGTGCGGAATAATCTGCGGCTATTTTGTCTGTGCCTTGGACAACGGTGGTCCACTGTGCATAAGGACGATAGACAACAGAGTCGCCAGGCATCACAAGGTTGTTAGCATAATCCACATCGGTGTTCGCATCAATGATGAACACTTCGTAGTCAGTATCAACCACTTGCTCAGGCGTGTCAATCTCGCGAAGGGAAATGTTAAGGTGCTTTGTGTCGCGGATAAGGCTGACCGTAGCATAAGTTGGTTCGCCGCTGATGACACTCACCTGGTCAATGCCATTCGTGCTGACAGTACCGTCATTTGACAAACGGTAGCGGGTGGCTGAGGGCAGGTTTGCTGCCTCTGCCTTAAGGGTGGTCAGCGTATGCCAGAGGGTGTCGAGCGGGGCAACATTAGAGACTGCACCATAAGGAACGCCCGTCTGATGAGTCAGCGACACTCGGAGAGACGTACGGTTATCGCCACTACCGAGTTTAGTAGGTTTATAACCAGTTGCTGAAGATGCTGTAGCCCAGTCATTCTGCATGGCAACGGCAAGCAAACGGTACTGGTGGTCGGGAGCCAACTCCTGTTCCGAGAAATGGATGTTATATCCATACTTGGAGAGTTCGCTCCCGCTCACCGTCCGTTGAGCGACAACGCGGTCCGATTCATCGAACACATAGAGCGTCAGGCCGCCTACATGATCCTTGAACATGTCAGCACGCTGAATGTTGTAGTCGTAAACGAAGTTAACGTACAAGCCTGTAGGACAGTCACT
>JAFWTK010000244.1 GCA_017518935.1 Prevotella sp. | reverse complement strand
GCCTTGATGCTCTCCATGTTATCGATACACGAGACGGTAGCCGAGTAGTATTGTCCCTGGCTCTGCTGCATCGAACGGGTCAGGTTGATGCGGCGGTTCGAATAATAGCGCACGATACCCAGGTTGATGGCTGCCGCCAGCACGCCGATGAGAGTCAGCCAGAAGGAATAGGAGAGCATCAGTGCGATGTAGAGCACCAGCAGTCCGATGTTGATCACCTGCGGGGCAAGCACGCCCACCAGCGAATTGGTGATGCTCTGGTTCAGGTGCATACGCTGCTGCAGGTCGCCCACGTTTCGCATGGCGAAGAATGGCATTGGCAGCCGCAACAGGTGGTGCAGGTACTCCTTGTTGCTTTTCAGTGCTAGGGCGCCGGCCACGCGCTTGGCGTAGCGGGTCTGCAACAGGATGGCGAAAAACTGATAGACGGCCAGTGATCCCATGCCGATGAAGAACCACTTGGCCCATTCGGGGTTCCTGCCGGTCAGGATCTCGTCGAAGAAGATACGTGTGAAAAGCGGCGAGAGGAGCGAGATGAAGGCAGCCATCAGGCTAAAGACAAACGTCAGCCAGAAAGCCTCACTCGAACCCCGCAGGTTCTTCTTCACGTAGGAGAGGATACTGGTCTGCTGACCGCCCTTCTCAAATTTCTCCGTCGGCTCGAAGGTCAGGCACACGCCTGTGAAGTGCTTGCGGAACTCCTCCATCGGCCACTTTACCGGTCCTGCTCCAGGGTCGTTTAGACAAGCACGCCCTTTCTTATCGAAGCCCCGGAACACCACGAAGTGCTCGAAGTTCCAATGGATGATGGCAGGCTGTTTACCCTCCAGCGCCTCGGCCGACATGCGGAAGCCCTTGGCGTCGAGGCCGTAGTTCCGCGCGGCCCGCAGGATCATCTTCGCCGACGAGCCGTCGCGACTCACGCCACAGGCGGCACGCACCTCCTCCAACGGGAGCCACTTGCCGTAGTGGGCCAGAATCATCGTCAGCGATGCGGCTCCGCATTCCACGGCCTCCATCTGCATCACCTGCGGTACCTTCACCAATTTACTCTTACCCATACTAATTACCTGCTATCGATTGGACGGTGTTCTCCACTGTGCCGACGAGGACGCGCCAGACGGGTTTCTTCTCCGTGATGACCTGGATGTTGCAGAGGGCGCCGTTGCCCACAGTCACGTTGCGGCTCTTCTCACGGCTCCACACCAGTCCGCCGTCCTGTGTGTCGAAGACCACGCGCACCTCATATACTGCCTGACCGTCTTGGATGAATGCGGCCAGCGGGTCGAGTTTCACACGGTTGATAATCTCCTTCCGCGTCGTCGGATACTGTTCGATGCCCACTACCTTGCCGTAGATGTAGCCCCAGTTCTCGCGCTCCATATTGGCGGGCGTCGCCTGTACCTGCTGACCGGTCTTCAGTTTCCTCAGGTCGTTGTAGGTCACATAGCAGAGCATTTCGCGCCCCGCCATCTGCTGTGTTTGCGGCAACAGCCATGCCACGGGCTCTCCGGCCTTGAACTGTGTTCCGATGGGCAGCGTCGAGATGACCACTCCGTCGCGGGGTGCCGTCACTGTCGAGGTCGAGAGAGCATTGTGTATCTCCACGATGCCTGTCCCGTAGGTAACGGCAGTGCCCGGAGTGATCATCATGCGTGAGACCGTCCCGTCGTAGGGTACGGTGACAGGTGTCGCCTCCCCAAAGGGGAACACCACCCCCAGCGCATTCACCTTGTAGTTGACGGTGCCGAAGATGCACCAATAGACAACCACGACCATCATCGCCACCATCGCGGCGATCACAATCCGTACTTTCGGCGATGCCACCCGTGCCATCTCTTCGGCTTCGCTATGGTCGTCGAGTGCCTCTAATGCCTCTCTGTTGAAGATGTCTGCCATGAACTCTAAACTCTAAACTTTCAACTCTAAACTCTCTCAAATCTAATGCACATCAGCGTCAGGTCGTCGTTGGGTTCGGCACCATTGCGGTGCTGCTCCACGGCCTTTTTCAGTTTGTCGATGACCTGGCGAGAGTCGAGGCTCTGCGTGTCGGCCATCAGTTCCAGCAATCGCTTGTTGCCGAGCAGTTCCTTCTGCCCGTTCTCGGCCTCGTTCAGGCCGTCGGTATAGATCAGCAGCTGCTTGCCTCGGATGTCATCGATATGTTCGCCCTCGAAAGGATCATCCTCCCAAAGGCCGAGGGGCTGGTTGTCGTACTGCATCTTGAGGAACTGGCCGTCGATGACGGGTGCGTTGTGTCCGCAGTTACAGAAGTCAAGGCGGCCGGTGTCGAGGTGCAGCAGTCCGATGAACATCGTGACGAACATGCCTCGGT
>JAFWTK010000243.1 GCA_017518935.1 Prevotella sp. | reverse complement strand
GTACTGTCGCAGCCTGACGAGCCTTGACTTGTCGGGCTTCAGGACGGACAATGTGACGGGCATGGGTTGGATGTTCGGTGACTGTTCCGGTCTTACGAGCCTTAACCTGACGGGCTTCAAGACGGACTATGTGTCGCGCATGGATTATATGTTCTCTGGCTGTTCTGGCCTGACGACCATCTATGCAGGCGACGGATGGAGTACCGCAAAGGTTACGTATGGTGAAGGTATGTTTTCCGGCTGCACCAGTCTTGTGGGCGGCACCGGCACACCATATGATGCCAGCCATATCGACTATACTTACGCCCAGATCGATGGCGGAAGCGACAATCCTGGTTACTTCACGCGGAAGGGAGGCTCCGGCGAGTGGCCCGAGGGCGACCTGAACCACGACGGGAAAGTGGATGCCTCCGACGTGGTGACGCTCGTCAACATGATCATAAGCCGTAAATAAGGTTTCTATAGTTCTCACTGTGCAAAGGTCTGCCCTGAATATGATTGGCATTTTCACTCTCTGGGGTACGGCTTGCACTGATGGCGGGCGACGACGTTCCTGACCAGTGATAGCTTGCCTTTTCCTTCGCTTAAGGCACTCACGCTCGGAAAAACTCAAATGAAAATTTGTTTTTTTACTCGCTTATTCGTACCTTTGTAGCCCGAAAACAAAATTGATATGGCAGAACAAGACAACAACAACCGCCGCAAACCCCGCAGGCAGCAGCCCCTGGACAATACCTACGGGCACCTGCAGCCGCAGGCCCTCGACGTGGAGAAGGCCGTGCTCGGCGCACTCATGATCGACAAGGACGCCTACGCCGTCGTCTGCGAGACACTCTACCCCGAGAGTTTCTACGAGCCACGTAACCAGATGGTTTACACCGCCATCCGCGACCTGGCCATGGCCGAGAAACCCGTCGACGTGCTCACCGTCACCGACCGACTGGCCAAGGATGGCACGCTCGACGAGGTGGGAGGCCCCACATACATCATGGAACTGAGCAGCCGCGTGGCATCGTCGGCCAACATCGAGTACCACGCCAACATCATCGCCCAGAAGTTCCTCGCACGACAACTCATCTCCTTTGCCAGCGTCATCGAGACAAAGGCTTTCGACGAGACCAGCGACATTGACGACCTCATGCAGGAGGCCGAAGGCTCACTCTTCGAACTCTCGCAGCGCAACATGAAGAAGGACTACACGCAGATAAACCCCGTCATCGCACAGGCCATCAAGGCCATACAGACCGCAGCAGCCAACAAGGACGGACTCACCGGCGTGCCAACCGGCTACCACAAACTCGACGACATCACCAGCGGATGGCAGCCATCCGACCTTGTGATCATCGCCGGACGACCAGCCATGGGCAAGACATCCTTCGCACTCTCCATGGCCAAGAATATCGCAGCCGACTATCAAGTGCCCATCGCCTTCTTCTCGCTCGAAATGTCGAACCAGCAACTCGTCAACCGACTCATCTCAAACGCCTGCGAGATACAGGGCTCGAAGATCATGAACGGACAGTTGCAGCCCGACGAGTGGGACCGTCTTGACAAACGGGTGAACACACTGCTCGACGCCCCCATCTACGTCGACGACACACCGGGGCTCTCCGTCTTCGAACTCCGCACCAAGGCCCGCCGCCTGGTGAGGGAGCACGGCGTGAAGATGATCATGATAGACTATCTGCAACTGATGAACGCCAACGGCATGCGATTCTCCTCGCGACAGGAAGAAGTATCCACCATCTCGCGCTCGCTCAAGGGACTGGCCAAGGAACTCGACATACCCATCCTCGCTCTCTCGCAGTTAAACCGCGGCGTGGAGAGCCGTGAGGGCCTCGAAGGCAAGCGACCGCAACTGTCAGACCTCCGCGAGTCGGGAGCCATCGAGCAGGATGCCGACATGGTGATCTTCGTGCACCGACCGGAATACTACCATATTTATCAGGATGACAACGGGCGCGACCTGCACGGCATGGCGCAGATCATCATCGCCAAGCACCGTAAGGGTGCCACGGGCGACGTGCTGCTCACCTTCCGAGGGGAATACACGCGCTTTGAGAATCCCGAGGACTCGCGACTCGGCGCGCGCAAGGCTTCCAAGCCGGACATGGGCGGAGAGATCGTGGGCTCGAAGATCAACGGTGCCAACCAGCCCCCGGTGACGGACTACGACCCCTTCCAGATTCCCCCGCAGAACGACGGCCAAATGCCATTCTGACAATAATTAATCCCCGCCGGAACTCGGCGGGGATTAATTATTGTCATTTGTATTTCTCGATGAGACCCTCGGCCTGCGGGTCGCCCATGTCACGGGCCTTCCCGAGCAACTCAAGCCCCTCTTTCTTTTTGCCTGTCAGGCAGAGGGCCAGGCCCTTGAACAGATAGCCGTTGCTGCCGTCGGGCTCCAGGGCCAGCAGGTCCTCCGCCGTCGCGATGGCATCGGCGTACTGCCCCACGCGTATTTGCAACGAGGCCTTCTCGGCGTGGTAGAGCGTCTCCTTCGGCTCCATCTGGATGGCGTGGTTGATGTCGTTGAGCGCCTGCTGGTAGAGACGCCCCTCAATCTCCGCCTGGTGGCGGATATAGTAGAAGCGGGCGTTCACCTGCGTCGACATCAGTTTCTCGTACTCGTTGAAGTCGGCCACGGCGTCGCGGTATTTACCGCAGTCGAAGCGCTTGTTGCCACGCGTCCAGAGGTAGGGCGCAGCCTGCTTCAGATAGGGCTTCGTAAACACATTGACGGCACTATCGAGCAGGGCGAGCATGGCGGTGGTGTCCTTCTGCATTTCCTTGCAGCGGGCGGCACCGTACCACATCTCCGCCTGGTCGAGGTTCGAGTTCGTCAGTTCCATGAAAAGGTTGTAGGCTTCGTCGTACTTCTTCTGCGCGAAGAGGATGTTGCCCTCCAGTTGCCGATAGGCAGGCTGGGGATTGATGCCGTAAGCCTCCTGTATCTGTGCCAGTGCCTTGTCGAGCGTCCACGGTTCGTAGGACTGCAGGGCTTGGTAGATGTCCTTGTTGTAAATCATGCGGGCATAAGTGAACAGCACCTCGTCTTTCGCCTCGGCCACTTTCAGTGCCTGGGTCATATCCTTGTCAGCAGCGGCGTAGTTGGCGGCATTGGCGGCTATCTCCGCGCGGTAGACATAGCCCTCGGGGGCGTCGGGGAACTTTGCGATCATCTCGTCCACCAGTCCCACGTAGGTGGCAGAGTCGACAGCCGAGCCAGCCAGATAGACCAGTAGGTTGGCCTCTTCGAGTGTCTGGGGTAGTTCCTTCTTGATGGCCGTCATCTTCAGGGTCGGGTCGTTCAGGCTGAATCCCGTCACCTTCAGCGAGTCCACGAAGCGCGCGCTCACGGCGTAACTCAGCGAGTCGGCGGCGGAGGCTGGCTGCTGCATCAGGCCGATCACCTCGCCGGCCTCGTTCAGCAACGGACAACTGACGGCTGTCTCGGGTGTCTGCATCGCCACGGTGTAGTAGGCGTATTCCTCCTGGAAGGTCTCGGCCTTGCGCACGGCACCGCTTTTGATGACCTTCGTCTCGCGGTAGGGCAGCAGCCACACGGTGCTCCCCGTCGGGGCGATGCCGGTGGCGATGGTGAGGGGCTGCGTCTTGCTGGCAGCCACGCGGAACTTCACCACGTCGTACATATCGTTGGCACCCATGATGGCACTCACGGGTATCTCCTTGCCTGCCGCGTCGATGATGACGGCACGCGAGGCTCCCTTGAAGGGGGTGAAGTTGCTGATGGCCTCGCCGTCAGTACCTGTGAAAAAGCCGTTACTGCTCCCGATAAGTGAACCGTCGGCGCTGAAGGTCTTTACGGTGAACACCGACTTCGTGGCCTTCTTCACCCAGCCAGGCTGCGCCTGCACCGGGGAAATAAAATAACTACAAATAATAAATATCGAACCCATCACCTGAATGGTTCGCTTATTCATTATTCTATTTTTAATCGTCTGCATTTTCAATATCTATTTATTCCGTTATGATTTGTTATTCGAAGCGTAACAGTTGTCTTGCGTTTTGGATGGCTGCATCGGTCACGTCGCTCCCGCTGAGCATCTGGGCAATCTCCGTGATGCGCGTCTCGGGTGACAGTTCTTCCATCCTACTGATGGTTCCCTGCGAGCCTTCCTCCTTCGACACCTTGTAGTGGTGCGTGCCGAGGGCGGCTATCTGGGGCAGGTGGGTGATGCTGATCACCTGGCGCTCCTGCTGTCCCATCTCCTGCATGATCTCTGCCATCTTCTCGGCTATCTTGCCGCTCACGCCCGTGTCAATCTCGTCGAAGATGATTGTCGGCAGTTTCACGGCTCCGCTGATCATGGCCTTCAGGGCGAGCATCACGCGGGCAATCTCACCGCCTGAAGCCACCTGCGATATGGGTTGGAGTGGGGTGGAGGTGTTGGCACTGAACAGAAAACTCACCTTGTCCTGTCCGCTGCGTCCCAGTGTCTCCTTCGTCATCTCTATGTTGAAGCGCACGTGCGGCATCCCGAGGGGAATGAGCCGTTGCTGCATTTCTTTCTCTATCTGTATGGCCGCTCTGGTGCGGAGTTTCGTCAGTGCGTCGGCCTCTTTCTCGCAGTGGGCTTTCAGTCGGGCCACCTTCTGCTGCATCTCTTCCAACGCCTCGTCGCTGTTCTCGATATGGCTGAGTTGTCGTCCGATTTCGTCGCGCTGCGCAATGAGTTCCTCGATGGAGTCGGCATGGTATTTCTTCTGCAGGTCGTAGAGCCTGTCGAGACGGTTGTTGACCATCTCCAACTCCGAGGGGTCGAAGTCCACCTGCTCCAATAGGCTGCTGATCTCTTGCGCCACGTCCTTCAGTTCGATATAGGTACTTTCGAGGCGTTCCGTCAGTTCGGTGGCAGCAGAAAAGACCTTGCTGATGCCTTTCAGGGCGTTGATGGTGGTGCGCAGCACCTCCACAGCACCACTTTCATCGCCTTGCAGGGCATTGTCGGCGGTATAGAGGGCGCCCTTGATCTCTTCCGAGTGGGTCATCGTGTCGCTCTTCTGCTCCAACTCCTCCAGTTCCTCTGGTTGCAGGTTGGCGCCTGTCAGTTCGTCGTACTGGAATTGCAGGAAATCGGCGTTCTGGCGGTTGCGCTCTATCTCCTCACGTAATGCCTCCAGTTCCTTGCTGGCGGTCTGGTAGTCAGCGTAGGTCTGCTGATACTGCGACAGTACTTTCGCGTCGTTGGCGATGATGTCCACCACACTGAGTTGGAAGTCCTGTTTGTTCAGCAGGAGGTTCTGGTGCTGCGAGTGTACGTCAACCAGTCTGTCGCCGAGTTCCTTGAGCATCGTCAGCGGCACGGGACTGTCGTTGATGAAGGCGCGGCTCTTACCTGCACTCGTCAGTTCGCGGCGGATGATGCAGTCGTCAGCATCGTATTCGATATCGTTCTCGCGGAAGAAGGGCTCCATCGCATAGCGGGTCAGGTCGAAGTGGGCCTCGATGACGCACTTCTCCGCCCCCGTCTTGATGGCCTTTGAGTCGGCACGCTGCCCAAGCAGCAGTCCGATGGCTCCCAGTATGATGCTCTTGCCCGCCCCCGTCTCACCCGTGATGACAGAAAAACCGGCATACAGGTCAATGTCGAGGGTGTCGATCAGCGTAAAGTTCTTGATGTAGAGGTGTTTCAGCATTATTGTGTGATTTTGTCCCAGGTGCTGCTCTGAGAGGCGTTGATGCTCATCAGCAGTTCGTGCAGGGCTTCCTTCTCCTTCTGTGTCCCCTTGCCCTTGTAGATGCTGGCCAATTCGTCCTTCTTGTAGTCGAGCCATATCTGCGGCAACAGGCTTAGCGGCTTTTCCGTGTGTGCTTTCTTCAGGTTCTCCTGCAGGGTGGAGGATATCTCCGTGCGCCCACGTTCTGCATTGCTCGCCATCTCGTCAAGTCCCTTGCGGTAGAAATCGTACTGCATCTGGCGGAAGGGCTTCATGGCTTCGTCCAGATAGTCGTTGATGATGGCAAAGCGGTTGCGGGAGTCCTCAAACGACTTCCATCCGGGGAAGCCGAGATTCTGTGCGTTGTTCACCAGATACATGCAGCGCTGCAGGATGTCGCTGCCGCCCATTGGCGAGAAACTGTCGAGGTCGAGGCCGATGATCAGGTAGGCATAGTAGGCGATGAGTGCCGTGAGTTGGTTGTCTACCGTCTCGTCGTTGTAGTTCAGTTGGTCGAACTCCGCAAACTCGAAGTGGAAGTCGTTGTCCTTATTATTATATAAGGTAGTGGTGTAGGTGGAGTTGAACACAGGGCGGTTGGCCTGTATGATGGCCGAGCACTCGAACTTGTTTTCCGCACGTACGTATTTGTTCACGGTGATGTTCAGGTTGCACTGGATGCGCTCGTTCCTCTGGAACTGCAAGTCCGTCCACTGCCGCTCGTTGATAAACTGCTCCAGCGTCTCTTGTAGGTTGTCGAACACGGAGTTGTTGCTGCCCGATATCTTGCTGTGGTTCACCGTCACCTTCATCTGCAACTCCTGGGCGGATAGAGAAGTGAGAAGTGAAAAGTGAAAAGTGAAAAGTAATCCCAGAATCCGGAACCACTTACATTGCTTCATATATCTCCTGTATCCACTCATCACTTTTCACTTTTCATTTTTCACTTCTTCACTTCTGCATACTCCGCAGGCGGATACGCGTCAGCACCTGCTTCGTGTTGTAGGTAAAGTCGCCGTTCAACATCCAGCCGTAGTAGCCGGGATCTCTGTACAGCACATCGGCCACAGGCATTCCCTTGTACTTACCGAAATTGAAGGTCTCAACCATCATGGGCTTGCCGTCCTTGTCGGTAACGGTCTTGCCATTAGCGTCCTTCTGCTCAGCCCAGACAATACGTCCTGCAAAGTCCACGTTGTTGTTCATCTTCGAGAACTCGTGCAGATAGTCCATATTGTTTTCCAATACCTTTTCCGGCTCGTCGGGGTTCGCACCGGGGGCATACTTGTCCAGTTCACCCATCAATACACGGTAGGTGGCCTCGGTGTCCTGGTCGGCACGGTGGGCCTCGAAGTCCTCCTCCATCTTCCGACCGCAGTAGAACTTATAGGCGGCAGCGAGGTTCCGGCGTTCCATCTTGCGGAAGATGTTCATCGCGTCGATCATGCGGCACTTCGAGAAGTCGAAGTCGATGCCTGCCCTCAAGAATTCCTCTGCCAACAGGGGAATGTCGTAGCCGTTACTGTTGAATCCACCGAGGTCGCTGCCCCCGAAGAGGTTGGCGAGTTGGGCGGATACCTGCTTGAAAGTGGGCTTGTCCTTCACGTCCTCGTTGCTGATGCCCGTCAGTTCTGTGACGAACTGGGGGATGGGCATCTCGGGGTTCAGGAGCATGTCGCCACGCTCCTCACGCCCGTCGGGATGTACCTTGATATAGGATAGTTGAATGATACGGGCCTTCACAATGTCGAGCCCCGTTGTCTCTAAGTCGAAGATGACCAGAGGCTTTGTCAGATTCAGTTTCATTTAGTCGTTGATTAACATGGGCATCATCAGCATCAGCACATCCTGGTTCTCAGGCTGTTCTGAGGGCAGTACCAGACCAGCGCGACTGGGGTCGGCCAACTGGATGATGACCTCCGGACTCTCAAAGTTGCTCAGGATGTCGATGAAGGCAGAGCCCTTGAAACCGATGCTCATGGCCTTGCCGTTGTATTCGCAGGCGACACGCTCCGTAGCGGTCTTCGAGAAGTCGTAGTCCTCAGCATCGAGTTGCAGGGTGGTACCCTCTGCGTGGAAACGGATCAGGTTGCTCGAGCCATTGGCAAACGGCTGCACGCGGCGCAAGGCTGCCAACAGTCCCAGACGATCCACGCGGATCTCGTTGGGGTTGCCTTGTGGAATCACACTATTGTAGTTGGGGTAGCGTCCCTCGATGAGTCGGCACTGTATGATGCCGTCGCCGTAGTTCACCTCGGCATTGCGCTCGTCGAAGCGGATGGTCACATCGCCACCGTCCTTACCCAACAGGTTGCGCAGCAGGTTGGCAGGCTTCTTCGGCAGAATGAAGGCGGCAGGCTCGTCGCTCTTGATGGTAAACACCTTGTTGCGCACTAACTTGTGGCCGTCGCTGGCCACCACAGCCAGGCAGTCAGGTGTCAGGTCGAAGTAGATGCCGTTCATCACGGGGCGCAACTCGTCCTGTGCGGTTGCGAAGATGGTGCGGTTGATGTTCTCTGCCAGCAGGGCATTAGAGATGGAGATGCTGTTGGCAGTCTCACTCACGGGAGCCGGTATGGGGAACTCGTCGGCGTTCTCGATGGGCAGCGAGAAGAGTCCGTTCTGGTAACTGATCTTCGCGATGTTCTGCTCTTGGTTCACGTCGAAGGTGATAGGCTGCTCGGAGAATCCCTTCACAGCCTCCAATACGTCGTGGTTGCCGATGGCAAAGCGTCCGTCGCCGTCGCTCTCCGCCAGTTCGATGGTGGTGCGCATCGTGTTCTCGCTGTCCGAAGCGGTCAGGGTCAGGGTCTGTCCCTGGATGTCAAACACGAAGTCGCCCAAGATGGGGAGGGCGTTCTTACTGTTAATCACTTTTGAAAGGGCTGAGAGTTTGTTGCTCAGCGCTGTACTTGATAATGTAAATCTCATAGATATTGTTGTCTTTTGTTTTTGATACCTTATTTATTATTGAGTACAAAAGTACAAAAAAACGTTGTTATCTACAAAAAATTCATGGGAAAATTCCATTTTTCAAACTATTTTTAGTAATTTCGCAACCTGAAAACAGAAAAAACAACAAATAAAAACATTTCAAATAATGGAATTAACAGGTAGAATTATTGCCGTCATGGCAGCACAGAGTGGCGTATCAGCCCGCACGGGTAACTCTTGGATGTCTCAGGACTATGTGATTGAGGTTCCTGGGCAATATCCGAAGCGTTGCGTGTTCCGTATTTTCGGAGAAGACAGGATCAAGCAGTTCAATATCCAGATGAACGAGGATGTCACCATTCAGTTCGATATCGATGCCCACGAGTATCAAGGTCGTTGGTTTAATGATATCCGTGCCTACAATGTGGTGCGCGGACAGGTGCCTCCCGTAGCCGGTGCCCCCGTGGCTGGTGTTGCTCCAGGCGCCTCTCCTTTCCCGCCGGCACCTGATGCGGCTACCTCTCCCTTCCCTCCGGCTCAGGAGCCCGCAGGCGAGGGCAGTGCCGACGATCTGCCCTTCTAATTAGAAAGAAAAAGCCGAGAGCGTTGCAGCCCTCGGCTTTTTCTTTAGATGATCAGTCTTGGCCCTCTCTTACTTGGTATATCCGCTCTCCGGGTTCTCATACATGGTGATGGGGATGCGGAACTTCATCATCTCGTCGAGGTTGTGTACGGGATGCTCCATATCCGATGGAATGGGACGATGCGAGAATGTCTGGAAATAGAGCAGACAGGCATCACGCCACCACTCGCTGTCACGGGCCTGGATGCGGAGTTTGTGCTGCACCTCTTCGAAGCGCTGACTGTCGATGTAGGGCTGCATGGCATCCCAGATTCTGAGGAAGCGACGGGTCTCTTGCACTCCGTCGTCGTACTTGTGGCACAGTTCGTCCCAGAAGGTACGTCCGCTCTTCATCTTGTGATCCCAGGGCACGTGGTGGAACCATGTTAGCAGGTTCTCAGGGCAGGTGTTGATGTCGTTATATAATTTGCAGAGTTCATCGGGATACTGCTTGACGTTGGCCGAGCCTGCCAGCGTGCGGTCAAAGCCCAGTCCGATGCTGTCTGCCTTATGGTAATAGGGTGGCGTCCAGTCGGCCCTCACGCCCCGTGGTGCATACCAGGGCTCAGGACCGTAGTGGTGCGTGCCTGCGAAGATATGATGAAGACCTAATGGCATCATATAGTTCACGCAGGCCTCTCGGCTGGACATCATCAAGTCAACAAGGGTTCCCCAAGGCTCCCCGTATCTTGCCGTATAGAGGGCGCTACACAGATTAGATCTTGTAACGGGCCACTTATAGTTTGAAATGGGATTCCATGTTTGTCTGAGCCACTCATAGGCAATATCCGCCGACCTCAGATTGGGGTTCCATGCCAGACGTCCGAAGGCGTACCAGTTGGCCTGTGCGAAGTGATGGCCGCACCAGTTCACATCATCGCCGATATTGGCCACACCAGCCATCGCCTTCAGGCTGCCGGGCTTCACGAATGAGAAGAACTCCTGCCACATCGGGGCGAGGTAGACCAGATGGTTGGCGGCACCGAGATACTCCTGTGTAATCTGGAACTCCACCATCATCTGCGTCTTCTGCATGGCGGTGAACAGGGGGCTGTACGGCTCACGAGGCTGGAAGTCCACAGGGCCGTTCTTGATCTGTATGATGACATTGTCGGCAAACTGCCCGTCGAGCGGCATAAATTCCAGATAGGCTTGGTTGGCACGGTCGGGACTCTGTGGGGCATAGACGAAGGCACGCCACATCACGATACCCTTGTGGGGTTTCAGGACACCTGCCAGCATATTGGCGCCGTCGGCATGTGTGCGTCCGAAGTCCTGCGGGCCGGGCTCGCCTTCGGAGTTGGCCTTCACGAGGAATCCGCCGAAGTCGGGAATCATCTTGTAAATCTCGTTCACCTTGTCTTTCCACCATTTGACAACCTCCGCATTGAGCGGGTCGGCAGTCTCCAGCCCGCCCACTTTGATAGGCGAGGCGAAGTTGATGGAGAGGTAGACGCGGATGCCGTAGGGGCGCAACTGGTCGGCGATGGCCTTGGCCTTCTCAAGACTTGCGGTTGTGAGTGCCTCGGGCTTGGCATTCACGTTGTTGAGTACGGTGCCGTTGATGCCGATGGAGGCGTTGGCGCGGGCATACATCTTCATGCGCTCCGGGTCGGGATTCACGAAGATGCTATGTCCTGCAAAGCCGCGCTCGACGGTACCGTTGGGGTTGTCCCAGTGGTTCAGGATGCGCAGGTCGTAATAGGGCTTCTCTGTGATGTCGAGGTTATCCATCGACAGGTCAAAATAGCGCCCTGATTCTGCCGTCTGCTGCAGGCGCAGCAGATGGTAGGCTCCGTAGAGCAGCCCTGCGTCGCTGGCAGCCGTTATCACGGTCTTGCCGTCCTGGCTCTTGATGGTGTAGCCGTCCTTGGCTATGCCCTTCTGCCGTTTCAGTATCACAGGACCGCCCTGCCAGTAGGTTTGCAACTCGGTCATGGCCGTGCCCTTCACGCCTGTGATGGCGGCTGCGGTCTTTACATTGTCGAGGCGCAGCCACAGGCTACTGCCGTCTTCGCTGCTTGTGGCAGCCACACTCCATCCTGTCGTCAGCAGGACGAGTGCAGAAATAAGAAATCTTTTCATCTTCATTTATTATAATATGTATATACTGTTCATAGATTCCACGGCACAAAGATACGAATAAGCGAGCAAAAAACCAAATTTATTAGAGTTTTTTCGCGCAAAAAGAAAGGCACCCGCAAGGATGCC
>JAFWTK010000242.1 GCA_017518935.1 Prevotella sp. | reverse complement strand
GGCGTAAATGTATGAGATGTTGACTCCAAAACAAGTATATCCATAGTTTTGCTGTGCTATTCTGAAATTTACTTCCAAGAAATAAGCAATGCCATTTTTGTCGATGATAAATTCAATTTCGAACGGACCTGTGTATCCTATCTTGCGGATGAAGTCCTTAATTTTCTTTTCTGTCTCTAAATTGTTGAATTTTTCTATATGTCGATAAGTGCCAAAACTGTCTTCTGGCTGCCTATAGTTCCTTGTTTGGCCATAAAGATATATTTCTCTTCCCTTGTCGATGCTGATTCCTTCAATGGGGGTTTCGTCTTTTTTGATGATGTATTCTTGTACCAACAGTTCTTCATCTTCAATAGCGTTGTATACCTTGATGAGTTCACTCTCGTTGTTGCAGATATAAGCACTGCCTTTCCACCATTGCTTCAATGAATTTGTGGCTTTTGTGAAAACAGGAAAGTTTAGCGAAGTAGGTAATTCGCCCGACTTCAATAATTCTGTATTGGGAGTCCTAAAGCCACATTGTCTTGCCAATTCAATCTGGTCATTCTTGTTAAGGAAGCGGCTTAGTTTACCTTGTTCTCCTCCATTCCAAACATAGAACCTCTTGCTCAAATCATCAAGATGCTTGTCAACAATCCCAACTACATCATCCCTGTCAGTATAAAGGAAAGGCTTATAAGGTTCATGCCCATATTCATGGATAATAATCTCTAAGCCTTCTTCCGGTGTGTCAACAGAATAACACTTGGACAAATATTTGCTTTTGTCAATCCTGAAAGTGTCTTTATGTATCAAGATTCCAATAGGAGAGATTCCCTTTTCTCCCAAACTTCTTATCTGTCCTAATACATTTGGAGTATAAGATCCAAGAATGATAAACTTATGTTTTTTAATATCCATATATACTCATATTTTTTAATTATACAAAAGTAGTTCGTTTTTCATAATCAGGTTAAAGTTTTTGTTTTTTTTTAGATAAAAAAAGATAAATATGACCAAAATAGAATGTATATTAAATATATCTGGCAAAATATTAGTATCTTTGTAGTATAATGTTGAAAATATGAGTTTATTTAGTAAATTTTTTAATAAAGACGATGATTTCGGAATCATTGTAAGTCAGAATAGTCAATTTGACTTAACACAGGTTCAGCGATGTAGTCAGATTCTACGGCTTGATATTGATAACCTGCTCAAACCTAAGCCACTGCTGACACAGGCAGATCCTTTTTTGTTTGTGAAGGGAAATACTCTATATTTGTTCTATGAAAGTGAGAGGTCTGGAGAAAAAGGAATCATTCGGATGAAGAAATCGGATGATCTTAGCCATTGGAGTTCTCCAGTCACTGTTCTTGATCAGCCATTCCATCTTTCATTTCCATTTGTGTTCGACTATGCTGGTGATGTCTTTATGATTCCAGAGACACAGGCTTCGGAATCTATTAGACTTTACAGGGGAAATAAAGACCTGACTGATTTCACTTTTGAACGTGCATTACTGACCCAGCCGAGGACTGAAGATGTGAAGTTTAACTTCTGCGACAGTCATCTATTGGAGAAGGATGGTATATTCTATCTTTTTACGTCGGTTTCATATAATTGGACGTATCATCTGGAACTCTACTATACAGATGACATTTTGAATCATGATTTTGTAAAACACCCCCTCTCCCCTGTATATATTGGCAATGATTTTGGTAGGAGTGGCGGCTCTATTATTCATTTGGATGATAATTATTATCGAATCAGTCAAGACTGTAGTCGGAGTTATGGTGAAAATGTTTCGATTCATCGAATAACCGCTTTGGACAAACATGTCTATAAAGAAGAACTGTATAAAAAGGACATTCTCGAAGTGGGTGGGAAGATATATCAAGATGGTGGACATCAACTTAACGTGATAAAGTATGGTGATAGTTATATCTATGCTACAGATTTCCGTCATGTTTCATGGTGTTGGTACCAGTTATATTTGAGGATAAAGAATGCTTTTGTAAAGAAATAGGCTATCTGCTTTTTAGGAGTTTTCTTCTCATAGACAGGTAGATAGTTGGTAGAATGCAGATGTTTGTAGAGATAACAATATATAGTATTCTTTGGAGTGGATGGTTTTCTATAATAGAAAGTGCTTTCCCAATATAGATGCTGATAGTTGCATAATAAAATATCTGAAAGAGGTAGATTTCATAAGAGTATTTGCCTATTGTATTAATGCATGACATGAAACGATTGCATATGATCAGTTTAGTATAGGTGTATTTGAGGAAGGGAAGAAAGAAATAGGCGATGTATAAATAGCATATCCAATGACAGAGAGGCCAAAGGACTAAACTTGTACAGAATACTGGTTCCATGTCACACATAGAGTACGCAAAAAAGTAGATGAACAACATACTGAAGATGCCCGCAGTTATAGTTAGTTTGTTGAGTTTTAATCCTTTTGTTGCCAGAAGATATCCTATAAATATGAGAAAAATGTAACGGAAGAAAGTAATTCGGTAGATGTTGTCTGGGCAGTGAGTGAGACTGCATACAATTTCTACAAGTTGGGAGAGAATGAGGAAGATAACCAAGAGCCATTTTGTGGAAAACTTCCTATATAGTGGAGCAAATAGTGGAATGACGAAGGCCATTTCAATATAAATGAAGATATAGTATGAGCCGGGTCCTCGTTTTTCCCAATATAGAGTGGGGGAGAAGGTGCCGTCAGTCATATCATAATACATGAAGAATTGTGCTATAAACATAAGAGCAATCATCTTGATGTATGGTTGCAGAATTCGTTTCCAAAGTTTTGGAATACTTGGCATACGCACACTAACACCTTTTTTATAATAATGGAATACCTGAATGATAATAAAGATTGGAACGGCAGTATCACCCCAGTATGGAAAAAGGATAATGCTTAACTCACCACGGTTCATGCAATGAGTCCAAACCACAAAAAGGATACATAATCCTTTGATGTAATCAATCTGAGGATCATATCCTTCTTTCTTGAATTCAATCCTGTCCATAGTGGCTCTTTTTATAGTGTTCTATGCAGGTTTCGGCAATACAACTGTCGAGTATGGCATATCCTTTTTCGTTAAGATGTATTCCATCATCTTGATAGATTTTTACCCAATCTTTAGCACCATTCTTATTCCATGACAGATATCGGAGAATACTCACTTTTTTAGTGTAGTTGTTCTTTGAAATCATATTATCAAGGGCATCTCTGAATAGTTGCTTGCAGTCTAATGGCGTTTTGTTAATATACATGGATAATCGGCGGAGAAGTTTTCTGGATAATTCTTGTCTGTTGTAAGATTTGGATATGTCGTAGTTTGGAATCTCTAGGATGGTCGGGTGTATATGGTTGGCAAGAAAGAACTGTATGATGTTGTCCATACTCTGCTGATAGTAGGCTGTACTCATTTTTTTGTACGTATCATTGATGCCTAAAGAAATAAAACAATACTCATACCTCCTTTTTTGCAGGAAGTGCTTTAGGTCTGCATTGTTGAAAATGTTCTCATAGAACTCTTTGCTTGTCAATCCACAAATACCATAAGAATGGACTTTTGCAGGACGATGCATCGTGTCTTTTAGAATTTTGGATATCTGGCAGTTGTGCTCTCGATGCATAAAAGCCCAACTATCTCCTATGTATGCAATTCTAAGAGTATCATCTCTATCTTGTGGTATGGCGTATGGCTGATGTTTTGTTGGAGGCATATAGTATGAAAACATCCTGTAAGAAATGTATCCAACAGCGATGATAATTAGTAGTATGGCCAACCTCCAGATTTTCATCGGTTCCCAGATATAAAATTTTTTACTTTTGGACAGAATCTATTTATACAGATATATATCAGTAGACTTAAAGATGTGGCCAGCAATACGCATAGGAAATAGAGGTGAATTTGAATCAGGTCTGAAGCATAACCCAATTTGGTAGCACAGGCTTTCCGCATAACAACCACGATGGGGTAGTGGACACAAAACACGATAAAGGCTGCATTGGACAGTAATTTAGATGTAGCCTCATGCTGGCAACATATATCAGCCAAAAGGAATAGGGCAGGAATGTTGAAGATCAGTGCTAATCGGTGTATCTGTAAATTGATATGTGTCATATAAAAGGTGTGTACCACGATATCGGCTATGGCAAAGGCTGCAAAAAGTATCAGATATAACTTCTTGTATTTATGAAATAATTCCAACGGGTTCTTATCAAGGATAGAGAAATAGGCTCCAAGACTGAAAAACAGAATGGTCTGTGAAATAAACGCATTATGTGGCGTAAAAAGCCACCAAACGGCTATTATCAGAAGATAAACCTCGCGTACATATTTAATAATATAATAGAGAAGTGGCGAAAGAACTGACATGATGAGCAGATTACGGATGTACCAGAAAGGACACAGAATAGGAACAAAGTTTCCGTTATCGTATGATCCTCTGTCCCAGAATGCTCTCATATAATCAAGGAATGTATAGTCTGCAATACTCTTCCCATTGATGTCCTGAGGGTATCCGGCTATGAATGCAATGATATAGAGTCCAAGTAGCAGTGTATTCCACAACAGGTAAGGAATCAGAAGTGTATGGAAACGCGTTTCCAATTTCTGCTGATAATGTTTCTTGCTTAG
>JAFWTK010000029.1 GCA_017518935.1 Prevotella sp. | reverse complement strand
CGTTCCACGGGCAGGTCTGATCTTCCTGACACCTCAGAGTCGGGTAGGGCGTGCGCCATTCTATAGCAGTGAGAAGATCATAGGATCATGGCATATCAAGACACTTTGGTTCAATATGGGGGTGATGTTGCTGATGTGTCTGTTTGTGGCAATTATTTTATTTTCAAATTATAACTTCAAAATCAATTATCAAAATGAAAAAATTATCAGTATTTGCAATCGCTTTTGCAGCGGTGTTATTCGCTGCATGCGGAGGTAACAAGAGTGCACAGAACACTGAAGGTACAGATTCTGTGAAGAGTTTTGAACAGGAGCAGATTGAGGCCAGCATCAAGATGCACTTTGACAGTATCGCATCTGAGGTTGGTAAACTGAAGCAGTTCCCCTTCCTGCAGGAAGGTGCTGATGGTGCTCTGAAACTGACCAAGGAAGAGAAGCAGGTGAAGCCCGCCTTCCTGCTGGATCCTGCTATATCTGAGAACGCAACGACATTGGCAGAGAAGTATCGTATCCTGAGTGCGCTTGACATCGACAAGAGAGTTGCCAAACTCTATGAGATGCCGACAGAGGATTATGACAAGGCTATTGGCAAGTTGGCTGCTGACATCAGCGATCCTTCTTTCAAGGCACTTGATGACGATGCCAGTGTATCAGAGACTTCCCAGGCCCTGTATGATGCCATGAATGAGAATGGCCGTATCAACTATTTCTGGCAGTTGGCTGCTGCAGCACTTGTTGAGCAACTCTATATTGCCAACCAGAACTCAGAGAAATTCCTCAGCGTTTTCGATGACGAGTCTGCTTCAAGCGTTACGTTCCGTATCGTGCTCATCCTCGATGCCCTGAATCGTCTTTCTGAGTATGATCCTGAGATCAAGCCCGTGGCTGAGGCTCTGGCTCCCCTGGATGTCCTCAATGCTATGACACTTGATGAGATGAAGGCTCAGTTGGCTCAGGCTAAGGATAAGATTGAGGCTGCCCGCGCTGCCCTGATTAAGTAAGAGAAATCTGATCATAATAAAGAATGGCACCCCGATTGAGGTGCCATTCTTTTTATTGTCTTTATTTCAACCATCTGTCGAGCCAGTTGAAGAAGGTGCGCTGCCATAGGATACCGTTCTGCGGTTTCAGTACCCAGTGGTTCTCATCGGGGAAGATCAGCAACTCTGCCTCGATGCCTTTCATACGGGCGGCATTAAAGGCCGACATACCTTGAGTGGCATTGATGCGGTAATCCTTCTCACCGTGGATGCAAAGGATGGGCGTGTCCCATTTGTCCACAAAAAGATGCGGTGAGTTCTTGTAGGTCTTGTCGGCATTGGCAGTACGGTCCTTGTTCCAGTAAGCATCGTCGTACTCCCAGTTAGAGAACCAGTTTTCCTCAGTCTCAGTGTACATGGCTTCGAGGTTGAAGGCACCATCATGGGCGATGAAGCACTTGAAGCGCTTGTCGTGATGACCTGCAAGATAGTAAACACTGAACCCACCGAACGAGGCACCCACAGCACCCAATTTGTCCTTGTCAACATAAGGCAGATTCTGCGCGGCATCGTCGATGGCGGCGAGATAGTCCTTCATACACTGCCCCGTCCAGTCACCGGAGATTTCCTCCAGCCACTCCTGTCCGAATCCAGGCAGGCCCCGGCGGTTGGGGGCGATGACAACATAGCCCTGTGAGGCCATGATGAAGAAGTTCCAGCGGTAACTCCAGAACTGTGACACCGGACTCTGTGGCCCGCCCTCACAGAAGAGCAGGGTGGGGTACTTCTTATTGGGATCGAAATGTGGTGGTTGGATGATCCAGTAGAGCATCTGCTGGCCGTCGCTGGTCTTCACCCAGCGCTGATCGACAGAAGGCTTTCCTAATTGGTCGAGAATCTCCTTGTTCACTTGGGTAATCTGTGTAGCCTTTGTATCTTTGACGCTGTCACCTGGGGTCACCACATAGAGGTCGGCAGGCGCCAGGAAACTATGTTGCTCGGCCAACAGTGTCTTGTCGTTCAACATCTGCAACGAACCGAAGTCGGCCCATTCAATGCAGACGGGCTTCACCTCACCGTCGAGGTTGGTGCGGTAGAGGTTCTCGGTGGCATGCCACACACCGATGAAGTACAGGGTCTTTCCATCGGGTGCCCAACAGAAATCATCCACATTCGAGTCAAACGACTCCGTCACGTATTTCTTCTCTCCAGTAGCCAGGTCACAGATGCAAAGTCGCTGGCGATCGGCCTCATAGCCGTTTCGCTCCATTGAGAGCCAGGCAATCTGTTTGCCGTCTGGCGAGAATTTCGGATTCTGGTCGTAGCCGACATTGTTGGCGAGATTCTCCTTGGCATTCACCTTCTGATACTTCATTGTCTTTGTGGGTTCGATTTCCGGTTCAGTATAGTCGGCAGGCTTGCAGAGGTTTTTGGTTTCGCGCGTACCTATATTATATATATAGATGTCGGCATCGGTCGAGATGGAGTAGGCCAGTCCGGTTTTCTTGCGACATGTATAGGCGATGCTCTGTCCATCGGGACTCCATGCCAACTGCTCCATACCACCGAAAGGCTCCATCGGACATTCGTACGGTTCGCCTTCGAGGAGGTCGGTGCCCTCGCCAGATATCCCGGAATCTCCGACCTCATACACAAATGGATGCTGGATGCTCTCCACGTAGTGGTCCCAGTGGCGGTACATCAAATCTGTCACCAGTCGTCCTGTTGCTTTGGGCAGGTCGTCGGGGTTCTTCTTGATGATCTCGTTGAAGTCGATGCTTTTCAGCACGATCACCTTTGAGCCATCCGGTGAGAACTGAAAGCCCTCGACCTTGCCCTCGGTCTCAGACAATTGTTTGCGGCCAGAGCCATCAAACTTCATCTTCCAGATCTCACCACCTCTTAGGAAAGCGATGGTCTCGTCGTCCAGCCACTGGGCATCAGTCTCATTATCGGCATCCTCGGTCAGTTGCTTCTGGTCTGTACCGTCTGCACCCATCATCCATAGTACCTGATGACTCTTGTTTTCCTCCACACTATAATAGCCGGTCTGATAGACGATGTGCTGTCCGTCCGGTGATGCCTGATACCCCCCAATACGGCTCATAGCCCAGAGAGCCTCGGGTGTCATCTGGTCATTGTCCAGTTGGATGGTCTGCTTTTGAATGTTCACCTTGTCATTTTCGTTCTGTGTGCCGCAAGCCGTGAGTAATAGCACGGCGACGGCCATTGTTGTCACTTTTTTCATCGATGATAGGATATGAAGGTTTGTCGTTATTTCTTTTGTTGGTTCATTCTTTGCTTCTGCAGTTCCTCAGCCTGTTTCTGCATGGCTGAAAGACGGGCTGCCAAACCACTGGTTTTCTTCTTAGGATTATTCTTGTTCTCCTTATAACGGGCTTCCAGGATGGCCAGCAGTTTCTCATCGTTGGTGGTTTTACGGAGCGTCCACATAATGATGGATGAGAAGAACAGTGAGATGAAGTAGTAGAAGTTCAGACCGCTGGAGTAGTCGTTGAACATAAAGAAGAACATGACCGGCATGAAGTACATCATATACTGCATGTATTTCATCTGCTCAGCCTGGGCACCCACCATCTGGTCTTTCTGCTGACGCATGGTAAACCAGGAATAGAGGATGTTGGAGCCGCAGAACAGCAGACAGGAGAGTGACAGATGGTCGCCGATGCCCCAGATATGTGAACTCCACGACACGATAGGATCATAGGTGGCCAGGTCTTCCATCCAGAGGAACGACTGCCCGCGCAACTGAATGGCATTAGGCACAAACCAGAACATGGCAATCCAGATAGGCATCTGGATGAGCATAGGCAGACAGCCACTGAGCGGTGATACCCCGTACTGCGAGTACATCTGCATCATGGCTTGTTGTTTCTTCATCGAGTCCTCGGGCTTGTCAAATTCCTTCGTTGCCTCATCGAGTTTCGGCTTCAGCACACGCATCTTGGCGGATGACATATAACTCTTCTTCACCATCGGGAAGGTGATGGCTTTCAGTAAAAGTGTGATCAGAATGAGCACGATACCCATCGAGAATCCCCAGGATGCCAGCCAGTCGAAGACATAGAGTGTGAACCAGCGGTTGATGAGACGGAAGAGCCACCAGCCGAGGTTGACCAGTTGCTCTAAGTCGAGATCTTTGCCAAACTGGCTTTGTTTCTCCACATCCTGGATGAGACGGAAATTGTTGGGACCGATATACATCTCAAACTCCGAAGGGTTCTGACCTGTGGGGTCGAAGGCGGTGCGGAGTTTGGCGTCAAACTGTTTCAGATAGCCTGACTCCTTGTCGTCCTTTTTACTGCTGAGTTTGGCACCACCGGAGAAATCGTCTTTCGAGATAAGGGCCACACTGAAAAACTGGTTGCGGAAGGCCACCCAGTCGAGGGCCTCTTCGATGGTTTCAGTCTCGTCGCTCGTCTCAGACAGATTGTCGGTGGAACCGTCGTGGGCCTCCTTATAGAACAGACCCGTATAGCGGTTCTCGAAATAGTAGCCTTTTTCCTGCTGACGACTGTGGTCACTCCATTCGATATCCATCTCCTTATAGGTCGGGGCAAAGATACCACTCAGTCCGTTGGCAGTCAACGAGAAGTGCAACAGGTGGTCTGGGCCAAGCAAGTAGTCCAGTACGATACTACCACCATCAGCAGTCTGGGCAGTCATGGTGACGGTGGAGTCACTGACGTTCGACGGGGTAAAGAACAGATCTTGGGTAATGATATTATCCTGTTTGCCGGCCAACAGGAAGTTCATCTGCTGGTCTTTGGCATCGAAGAGAGTCACGTCCTGGTTGCCGTTCTTATCTGCAAACCCCTTGATGACGGCCTTGCTGATAGTGCCGCCCTTGGTTGAGAAGGTCAGTTCCACCTTCTGGTTTTTCAGCACGATGTCCTCGTTGGTACCATTGAGGGCGGAATAGAACAGAGCGGTAGTATCCCCCTGTGCGGCTGCTTCGGCCTCTGCCTTACGTGCCGCCTCTGCCATTTTCTGTTTCTTCTCCTTGTCACGCTGTACGGCAGCGATGCTGTCCTGCTGATGCTGGTAGGCGTCAATCTCCTCCTGCGAGGGTTGGTTGTACCAACTGAAACCAATGAGCACCACTGCAATTAATACAAATCCGATAATAGTGTCTTTATTCATTTTTAATGCTTTTGTTTCCTTTAATTAATAAAGTATATATAATCAAGGTGCAAAGGTACTAAAAAAATGAGAAAAAATGCTATGGTAGCAGCAAATTATTCACTTTTCACTTTTCACTTTTCACTTTTTTATGTAACTTTGCACCTAGTTATGAGAAAACTTACATTATTTTTCGCGGTAGTCATCGCGCTCAGCGCAAGTGCCGCACAGGAGAATGACAGCAACGACGGACGCTATTACCGTCTGTTCGCTCCGCTGACATTTTATCATAATGTTGCCGATAAGTCGTTGGCTCTCAACTCTGAATCGGCTGGTAAGGATCAGGTGGTGGATGCCGTAGATGCCGCCTTGCTCAATGTCTATCTGAATCGCCCTGACTTGGTGGAGAGCAACGAGACAGAACTCCAGGAGACTGGTGGTATCCGCGAGGATGTGGATCAGCCTATTGAGCAGAAAGTGGAATATGCCCAACGGGTAGAGGCACCAGTCATTGATACCCCTGATGATGCGCCGGTTGGCGTGGTTGTCGAGAAACCCAAGTTCTGGACCAAGAAGGGTGATGGCTTCCTGCAGTTCATGCAGAACTATGTGTCAGGCAACTGGTACAAGGGTGGTGAGTCCAACTATTCTGCCGTTGGTGCCTTGACGCTTGAGGCGAACTATGACAATAAGAACAAATGGAAGTGGGACAATAAACTGGAGTTGAAACTCGGTTTCCAACGTACCCGTACAGACTCGGTACATAAGTTCAAATCAAACGAAGACTTGATTCGTTATACAAGCAAACTTGGTTTGGAGGCTACGAAGAAATGGTATTACACGATTCAGTTGCTTGCCTATACACAGTTCACCCGTGGTTTGAAAGCCAATGACCCAAAGGTTTACTCAGACTTCATGTCGCCGTTCAACCTGAATGTCGGTCTTGGTATGGACTATAAGGTGGAGGCCTTCGATAAGAAACTGACGGGAACGGTCAACTTGTCGCCTGTCGCAATGAACTATCGTTATGTGGATCGTCTGGATCTTGGTCCGAGTTATGGCTTGAAGGAAGGTAAGCATTTCCTGATTGATGTCGGTTCTCAGGTGACTGCCGATCTGGAGTGGAAACTGAATGATGTGATCAAATGGAAGAGTCGTTTTTATGCCTTCACTTCTTATAAGCGTGCAGAGATAGAATGGGAAAACACCTTTACCCTGCAGGTGAGCAAGTATATCAGTGCCAACATCTTCCTCTATCCTCGTTTCGACGATGCAGGCCATAGAGATTCCGACCTTGGCTACTGGCAGTTTAAGGAATACAGTTCGATAGGCTTCAACTACACCTTCTAATGATAAAAGCCCCGCTGATTGGCGGGGCTTTCTGTTATTCTTTGGCTTCTGTCATGTCTCCCTCAATATAGAGGCGTGTCATTTCAACTTTTCCGTTGGTACGGACAGTAATGGATTTCTTGAAATGACCGGGGAACTTACCTGCACCATTGTAGGTCACCTTGATCTCACCTTTTTCGCCCGGTTTGATGGGGGTTTTTGTGTACTCAGGTACTGTGCAGCCGCAACTGGCTACGGCCTGGTTGATGACCAGAGGCGCATCTCCAACATTTGTAAAGGTAAACACACACGATACCACGGGATCCTTCTCTGAGAAAGTACCGAAATTATGTGTCAGTTTGTCAAACTTAATCTCTTGGGCCATTGCGGAAGTCATTCCGCAGATGAGCAGCATTGTCATTACTATAATCTTCTTCATAATCGAACTTTTTAATGAAATTCGTGGCAAAGATAATAAAAAAATAAGAATTAAGAATTAAGAATTAAGAAAAAACCAACATTAATAGTGTTTTTTTCACTTTTCACTTTTCACTTTTTTATGTAACTTTGCACCTCAAACGGATAAAAAAACAATAAATATGTATAGAAGCAAAACTTGTGGAGAGCTTCGGCTCTCAGATGCCGGCAGCGTGGTAACACTTGCCGGATGGGTACAGCGGAGTCGTAAGATGGGTGGTATGACCTTCGTCGATCTTCGTGACCGTTATGGACTGACGCAGTTGGTT
>JAFWTK010000241.1 GCA_017518935.1 Prevotella sp. | reverse complement strand
ACTGATTTATCAGTCAAAGGAAAAGGTGAACGAGAGGGGAGGGAGCAATGGCGATTGGTTCTTCCTCAGTAAAAAGAGAAATTTAGATCCAGAAAGCTCATGTCGAACAGGTTTAGGTTTACGTTTACCCATGTATATATACATGCATCTCTAAACCTAAAATGTTAAACACCAGAATCAGGCTCTACTGAAACGTATATCAGGCATCAGTGGTGGCGAAATCCCCACGGACAGTTTGCTTGTGTGGTCAGACCTCTATCCTGTCATCGACCGTCTCTATGACAATTTTCATACCCGACTGATCAATCTATACGGTGACACACTCACAGAAAAGGAGGTGCAGATCTGCTGCCTCTTGTGTGCGGGATTCTCTACAAAGGAAATAGGTGTTATCACTGGACAGTCTGACGCAACGATTTATGTGCGCAAGACTTCTATCCGGAAAAAGATTGGAGCCGCCGAAGGACAGGATATTGTCGTTTGTGTCAATTCCGTTAAGGGCTGATTAAGACTCCGCAAGGTCTGATTTAGATTTTTGAGAAACGTAAACGTTGATTATCAATAGGTTACGTTTCTCTTATTAAGACTTTTTATTTGGTGATTTAGTCGTTTTAAGGTGCATTTTCCTCGTAATTTTGCATCGTAGAAAGTTTTAAAATCATCAAATAAAAGGATATGAAAAAGAGTAAGTTTTTAATTGGTTGCATCGTTTCAGTGGTGCTGGTATCGTATTGTAAAAATGCCCATATCCACCTGCCAGGTCATGGTAATTGGGAAGAAAAGAACCTTAAGGGGGGCGTCGTGAACCATGTTTCCAACACGCTGACCAACGGAGAGACGGTGGAGTTTCGCGGCAAGTATAACTGTGAGGACTACAAGGAAAACGGTGATGTGCGTTTTTCCGCCAACGTCATCTATGATGTGATTTCCAAGGACGGTACGAAGGAGAGACGTACTGCGCATGTCATTTGTAATGAGGACAAGGACAAAATTATAGAGTGGAGGGATGAAAAATGAAAAAGTCATTGATTGTTCTGCTGTCAGTTATCAGTATCGGTGCGCAGGCTCAGACAAATATGAATGATACTATCTTTAATTTGAGTGAGGTCACAGTAAAGGGGCGTAGCATTGTCCAAAAGGTGGATCGTATGCTGATTATCCCGACAAGAGATGCCAGGAAGAATCTCCTTGTTTTTATGGTGGTGCGCCTACTGTTCTTGAATGAATCCTAATGGAAAATGCCATTTGGTCTCTTGGCTTTTTGGAGGATTTTGGTTTTTTGTTTGGTTAGTTTTTGGCTGTTCTTTCTCTTTTTCTTATCTTTGCATAATTATTTATGTTTATGTAAGAAATATACTGATTACCACATTATAAAATAGCCAATTACTATGAATTCCTACGCTTTTCCAGGCGACATAGACGAGCGTATTATGGAAATAGGTTCTAAACCTTTCATATATATGCGTACCGATGAATTTTCCAAAATCAACCTCGAATCAGAGCAGATGTTGTTGGATTTGATTCATTGCAAGAATGGAAGAACAATCGTCTATACAGGTTCGGGAACAGGAGCGATGAGTGCTGTTGTCGAAAATTATGTCTCAACAAAAAAGCGAGCCTTTGTTATCGATGGAGGGTCGTTTGGGCACCGGTGGTACTCCTTATGTCAATATTATAAGGTAGACGCCGTGGATTATATAGTACCCTTTGCCCAAGACATCGATTATGAAGACATGGAGAAATCTCTGGTTGAGAGTGGTGCCGACGTGCTCCTTTGCCAGCACCATGAAACTTCTACAGGACAACTCTTCAATCTCAATGCTATCTCAGAGATCTGTAAAAGGCATGGCGTGTCGTTGGTCGTGGATGTAATCAGTTCGTTCCTTGCGGAGCCTCTGAATATGGACGAACTTGGTATTGATATTTGTGTGACTAGCACACAAAAAGGCCTCAATATACCTCCAGGATTGTCAATCCTTTTCTTCTCAGCCCATCTCAAAGGCTACACTTACAACCATTTGGGCTATTATTGGGATTTCAATGACAATCTTGACAATTTAAGGCGTGGGCAAACCCCCTTCAGTCCTGCCACGATATTGTATCTTCAACTTCATGCCCGTCTGTTGCAATTGAAAGACGAAGGTGGTGAAGATAAGAACATAGCAGAAATTCATCATCGGGCTAAAGTCTTCCGTGCATATTGCAAGAAATATGGTTGGGACATTCCCGCCCAATGTCCTTCTGCGGCCATCACTGGGTTCCAGACCAGTGATACGGCTGAGAGATGTATTTTCAGAGGGTTGATAGAGGCGTATGACACGTATATCATGCCCTGTGGCAAACCTGGTTTTTATAGGGTATCGCATATGGGTTTGCAGACCGATGAAGAACTGAGGTTATTGGCAGAGCGTATTCACGAATTCGAGAAACAATGAAGAAAGTCATCACTTACGGTACGTTTGATTTGCTTCATCAAGGGCATATCAACTTATTGAGAGGTGAAGGACTTCATTTCTGCCATTCTCAATAAAGGCTTCTTTTATTCCAAAATATCCCCAAAGGAGCACGTCGCCATGGCAAAGGTGCAGGAATTGTATCTCCAAGGCCATAACTTGTTTACTATATAGTGAGTCATTTAGAGCCTTTTGGCTTTCTGTTTTAATTTATGAAATTATTTCTATTGTCAGTAAATGTCAATAGCGCCAACACAATTATTAGCGTTTTGTCATGCAAGGCATTTTGGATAGCCATAATCCTTTTGCCCTTAATTCTTGTCATCATCAAGTATTATAGAAAATATCACAAATACTTGTGGAGATTATTCATGGTAAGAGACTTAAACTATGAAGGTGAAGATCCAAGCCTCATCTCCAAGGATCGACGCATATTGTCTCAGGTGGTTCCTTTATGGAGAATCGGGCACAGCAAGGCCGTTGCTTTATGGTATGGCAACCCTTCCAGAAAACTGAAACTGGTAGGTGTTACCGGCACCAATGGCAAAACGACTACCGCAACTTTGCTGTATGAATTGTTTCGCAAAATGGGTTATCGTTGCGGACTGTTAAGCACGGTTTGCAATTATATCAACGACGAAGCCATTCCAACCGACCATACCACTCCAAAGGGCACTATTATCAACCATCTCTTGAACAAAATGGTCAAGGAGGGGTGTGAGTATGTCTTCATGGAGTGCTCGAGCCATGGGCTTGTGCAGAAAAGAGTCAGCGGACTTCGATTCAAAGGCGCCATCTTCACCAATCTCACCCGCGACCACCTTGATTTCCATCGAACAGTGGAAAATTACCGGAATGCCAAGAAGTCGTTTTTTGACCAGTTGTCTCCTCAAGCCTTCGCGCTTGTCAATTCTGATGATGAAAGCAGTAAGGTAATGGTGAAAGACTGCAAGGCTACAGTGAAGACCTATTCCTTGCTTTCCGAGGCTGATTTCACAGGCAAGATATTGGAAAGCAGACATGATGGAATGCAAATGGAGATAAACGGGCAAAAGGTAGATGTGAACCTTATCGGCAGATTCAATGCAAGTAACCTTCTGGCCATATATGGTGCTGCGGTGCTGTTGGGCAAGAAACCAGAGGATATCCTTCCTGTTCTGCATGAATTAAAGAGTGTGAAAGGAAGGCTCGAACCCGTACATTCACCTAAAGGATTCACCGCTTATGTAGATTATGCGCATACACCTGACGCCTTGAAAAACGTATTGACAACTATTCATGAACTATTGGGAGAGAATGGAAGAATAATCACAGTCTGTGGCGCTGGGGGAAACCGTGACAAAGGCAAACGGCCATTGATGGCACAGGTGGTTGTACAATTGAGCGACTATGTTGTGCTCACGAGTGATGACCCGCGGAATGAAGACCCACAAGACATTATCAATGATATGCTGGCAGGTCTTGACAAGGTTCAAATGGAGAAAGTGACAAGCATCATTGACAGGAAGGAGGCTATCCAAAAGGCTTGCGAAATGGCCAGGAAAGGCGATGTCGTGCTAGTAGCGGGAAAAGGACATGAGAAAAGGCAGGTAATCAAAGGGGTGGAGGTTTACTTTTCCGACATGGAAGTCCTCGGCGAAATATTCTCCAAGTGACGGGATACTCTGCCAAAGAGGCCGCTCCTGCAGCCTAAACATTTAGAGGATAAAAACATACTGACACATTTTTATCTCGACAGGCTTATTATTCCCGATTTATATTTAAATTTGCACGACTATTGTAATAAAGACCACCGATGATGGCTTATTTCAATTTCGTCTATGACTACTTCGAGATTACAACCGCCACCGCAGCCATCAGGGCATTAACCATCAGATACCGGAAAAAGGAGAAGTGGAAAAAGTGTGCGGAAATGTTTTACAAATATACCTTTCATGAGGCAACCGCAGAATGATATCAATTATTAAACTCATCAGACCTCAACAATGGGTCAAGAATTTTTTTATTTTCTTGCCCTTGTTCTT
>JAFWTK010000240.1 GCA_017518935.1 Prevotella sp. | reverse complement strand
TTCCCTATCTGAAAATAGGAAAATCCATGATCTCTATCCTCTTTTTCTGATATAAATAGATCTTTGGCTTATTCTTTTGTTAATTTGTATACTGCTATTGTTGGCAGGATGACCAATAGCAATAGCGAAATCTCCACTAATGCGTAGGACCCGAAGTAGTCAACCAATGTCTGGAATTTCAGAATGCCATCTACCAGTAAGACTAAAACGGCAAACCAGCAGAGACAGAATATAGCAGAATACTTGATTTTTCGTTTCTTCAGTTTCATTCGTTGATATAGTTTTTGGTAGACATAATATAGAACCTCCAATTCCTGAAGGGTCAGGTTCTCTACAGAGTGCTTGAGAAAACCATAACTTACTCTCCAATAATTGTTACAACCAATCTTCTCGCTCCACCGTAATTCCTGTATTCGCAGAAGTAGATTCCCTGCCAGGTGCCAAGATTCAAACGTCCGTCAGTAATGGGAATAGTAATACTGACACCACTCAGTGTTGACTTGGCGTGAGCAGGCATGTCGTCGGCACCTTCCAACGTATGCTCATATTCTGGACGATTCTCAGGAACAATACGATTGAAAATGGTTTCCATATCCACACGGACGTCTGGATCAGCATTCTCATTAATGCTCAGTCCACAACTCGTGTGCTTGCAGAATATATTCATGATGCCTGTCTTTGGCAACTTGGGCAACTGACTCAGAATCTCGCTTGTCACCAAATGGAAACCACGAGACTTTGGCTTTAGCGTTATTTCAACTTGCTGAATCATTTGAATTTCATTCTTATTCTATTTCTATCTATTAAATGTATGATTACCATGGAAACGTTTCAGGGTCGTTAAGAACATTCGAACGCAGGTTCTGATTCAGGGCATTGATGGTCTGCATGTCATCGTCGGAGAACGAGAACGACGTGATTTCCAGATTCTTTGCAAAGTGGTTGGGCTTGGCTCATGGAATCCATAATCCTATCTGATATAATGTGTTTCTACTAACTCTTCCTGAATCTTTGGTGAACCGATGAGCAGGCCGTCAGCCTCGCGCATCTTGGCAGATACCTCGTTGACGATGTCGCTAAAAGCACAGACGCCCGATGTCCAGCACTTGTTGCAGGCGATGCACCCGTGAATTTGCAGATGACCCACATGAATCCACTCTGTCTCGATGCCCTGCTGTATAAGCATCCGCTCCACTTCATGCAAGGCTGTCGCAGTATTGCCATTGGCCTTGGGACTACCATTGAGGATTATAACTTTCATTTTGGCTATTTTATAGTTTCTGATTATTGTGGATTCCTAGCCTCCAGATAGCGTTGGGCATAGTGACGGCCAAGCAGTCGATAGCCCTCACCGCTGAAATGGAGATTGTCATCACAGGGCAGGCAGCCCTCGGACGAAACGACGTATGTATTCGGATAATGATTAGCGATGTCATTGATGGTGGGATTGGCATGACCGCAGATGCCGCCATATTCCCCACGAACAACCTCGCCAACGAGCAGGGGTACTGCCGTCGAGTCGAAGCGCAGTTCCTGTTGCAGGTCGCAGTAGATTTTCCTCACCGTATCCTGCCATTCCCTATCGTAGGCATCCGTCTCGCCCTGATGCAGCAGGATGCCTTTGATGACTCCGTCCTTGGCGGCAATCATGGATTGAAAGCAGGCGCTCGTAGGGGTCGCGTCCATACTGATTCAGGATGTCGTTCATCCAGTCACGATCTTCCATGGCAATGAGGGGCGCATTCCTGTCCTTGTCGAAGAAAGTAATAGGACACCCCTCCACAGCCACCGACACAATGCCGATGCGTACATCATCAGGCACAGATTCAAGCAATGTGCGCCCGAACCAGTCGGCAGGACCGAGGTTGGCATCAGCACGGCAGAGTGGGGGCACGGCCTTGCGCCATGTGCCTAACTTGCGGTCAGCACCATCGGTAGTAGCCATACTCAGAAAGCGTTCACTTACATTCAAGTCCTGCTCTTCAATGGGAGCCTGGCCAGCCATATTCGATTGTCCGAAGCAGAGGAAGATCCAGAAATTAGGGTCTGGTGCTTGTGCCTGGCTTGCCTCCAATTTCCAACCATTATCGCCGTGATAAATCATCTGGCGGGTCATGCCACCGTCGATACAGATGTTCTCACCCGTGATGAAACCCGCCTTGCCGGAACAGAGGAACAGCACCATATTGGCTATATCCAAGGGGTTACCGACACGTCCTGCAGGTTGCTGTATGGCATCGGGACCTTCATAGACGGTGTATGCCGTATCAATCCAACCTGGCGAGATACTGTTAACTCTGACGCGACCGGCCAAACTAACCGATAAAGCATGGGTCAATGCGGCAATACCGCCTTTGGCAGCCGTATAACTCTCCGTTTGCGGCTGGCTCATGCGGTCTCTCGACGAAGAGATATTCACAATGGCGGCTCCCTCAGCGAAATGCGGAGCAAAGAGTTTAGCAAGGTAGAACGGAGCGGTGACTCCCACACTCATGGCATACTGGAACTCCTCATAACTGCACTCGTCGATGCCCTTCATCAGCGGCAGGGCATTGTTGACGAGATAGTCCACATGACCATACTTCCCGATGACCTCCTGGGCAAACCGCTCCAGCACCTGCTTGTCCGATATATCACCTACATAGTGCTGTCCCTCCTGCTTATCTATGACACAAACCTGTGCTCCAGCCTTTCGAAACTCCTCAGAAATGCAGCGGCCAATGCCCTGTGCACCGCCCGTCACGACGGCTATTTTATCCTTGAAAGTATCCATAACTGTAGTTTTTGTTGGGTAATTTGATAAACAATGCACATTCTTGGTGCAAATTTAGCGATAATTCCGTAATTATCACTATCTTTGCAAATAAATTTAAGTGTATTTAGGTATTATGCGTATGATTGACCAGATTATTGACTACAATAAGGAGTTTGTGGCACAGAAGGGCTACGAAAAGTATCTGACCAGCAAGTACCCCGACAAGAAACTGGCTGTATTGTCATGTATGGACACCCGACTAACCGAACTGCTTCCTGCTGCACTCGGTTTGAAGAACGGTGATGCGAAGATCATCAAGAATGCCGGCGGCTTGGTGATTTCTGCCTTCGACTCTGCCATGCGTAGCCTCATTGTCGCCATCTATGAACTGGGAGTGGAGGAAATCATGGTGGTGGCTCACTCTCATTGTGGAGCCTGTCACATGAGTTACGACCACTTCCACCATGAGATGATTGCCCGTGGTGTGACGGATGAAACGCTTGACACCATCCGCAAGTGTGGCATAGACCTCGACCAGTGGTTAGAGGGTTTCAAGGATACACCGACCTCTGTCCGCAAGACTGTCGAGACCATCAAGACCCATCCGCTTGTTCCCAAGGATATCGTGGTAAGAGGCTTTATTATTGACTCTGAAACGGGTGCATTGGAAGAGATAAAAACCATTGAATTATTCCCATAAGTTTGGCTATCTGGAAATAATTCTGTAAATTTGCACCTGTTAAACAATAAAATAGCAATGAGTCATGACATATCTAAATCAGTTTCACAAGGAAGCATCGGAGCGCAAGATGCGGAAAATAGCAGAATCGAAGCTATCGCCAACGAACTCCGTCGACGCTGTGAACTATATGAAGCGCAACGTGGAGATAGCCAGTCACATGTAAGTCTCTTTGAAATAGAGCAAAGGGCGACAGAGGTATATGCAAAGGAAAACGGCCTTTGGTTACCAATGGAAGAAGTTTTCGACTTGGGCGCTCCTGGCCCAAGCGGAAACGAGAACGACACTTATTTCTCCGATGACATTGTCTATAAAGTCAACAATCTGCTGAACTGCGGCAGCATCCTTCGTTTGCTTGACAAGGTGAAGATGCACAACGAGATATTTCCAGACACTTTCTACCAATTATATGCTTTTACAGGCTTCGATGGCCGCACCATCATGCCCATCCTAAAGCAAGACTTTATTAAAGATGCATCCCCTACTCCCCAGATAGCCATAGATACGTATATGGCTGCGCTTGGTTTCAACAGAGAGGAAACCATTGGTCGCTATACCAATGGCACCTACACCGTCTGGGACTTAATTCCACGAAACGTTCTCCGCGACCAAGATGGTGACATCTTCGTGGTTGATGCTGAGATAAAGAGAAATTGAATAAAAATGCAAGGACGGCATCAATCTGCATCACTGGCTGGAGGGAAGGAAATCGAAGAGCTGTAAGATACAATAATGTAGGAACGCGGCTCCCGCCTTTACACATACGTTAATCAATCTGTATGCTGTCACATTGGCTGCTAATACTCCTGACTTCGGCGATGCGTCACCCTGTTCGCACGTGCGCCTGTTAATTTAATCTTGCTTCTTGTCGAGAATGGCCTTGATGTCGAAGAGTGGCTT
>JAFWTK010000239.1 GCA_017518935.1 Prevotella sp. | reverse complement strand
CGACGGTATGGAGGATCAGGACGCCATCGACCCGGGTATCATGCTTGATCCCACCACAGGACGTCTGTGGGTGAGTTACGGTACTTATTTCGGCACCATCCGACTGATCGAACTCGACCCCACTACGGGTTTCCGCAAGAGTGGCAATGTAGAGAAGGATATCGCAATCGACTGTGAGGCCTCCGACCTCATCTGCCGCAATGGCTGGTACTACCTGCTCGGCACCCACGGCACCTGCTGCGATGGTGTAAACTCTACCTATAATATTGTTGTAGGCCGTTCCAAGAGCCCAGAGGGCCCCTATATTGATAATGTAGGCCGTGACATGTATCATGGTGGTGGTCGTATGGTTGTTGCCGCTGGCGACCGCAAGACGGGTGCCGGACACTTCGGACGCACCATCATCGACGAGGGCGTCGAAGTGGCATCCTTCCACTGGGAGGCCGACTTCGACATGGGTGGCCGTTCCACACTGGCCATCCGTCCGCTCCTCTGGAAGAACGACTGGCCCTATTGCGGTGAGCAGTTCAAGGGCGGTACCTTCGAGATTGAGTCGGAGCGTCGTGGCTATGCCCTTGAGTTGGCTGTCGACTTCGTTCGTATGAATGTGGCCCGTGCAGGTGGATTCGGTGGATTCGGTGGTCGTCCACAGCAGAATGCCGCGCCCCCACAGCCCGTCGCTAACCAGACACTGGATCAGGTGAAGGGCACATGGCCAGAGGGTGACATCCCCGCCCGTATCGGTGACTATATGTTCCGTCCCCACCAGCGCTGGACTGTGACCCCCGTTGAAGGTAGGGTGCCTATCTCGGCAACACCTACTTCAAGATTACCATCGAAGGTACAGAGCGTGCACTCGCCGCTACTGCCGACTGCGAGGTGAAGACCGTCCCTGCTTATACAGGTGCTGACGAACAACTCTGGCGTATCGAGCAACTGACTGACGGAACCTTCCGCATCATGCCGAAGGTCATCCCTGGCCAGGAGGGCATCAACACGAGCATCTGCCTCTACTCAGCAGGCGACTCCACCCCCACCCTCGCCAAGTACGACTTCAAGAGCGACAACTCGAAGTGGAACTTCCGCAACCATTAATCCTAGGGGAATCCTAGGCAGTCCTAGGCGATCCTAGGATTGCCTAGGTTTTCCTAGGTTTTCCTAGGATAGCCTAGAATCTCACAAACCTAAATATTATGGAATCATACACAGAAGGTAAAATACTAAGAAAAGCCGTTGTCTGGAAAAACCTCTACTTCTATCGGAAGAGCGATACCATCTATCAGTTGACAGTGGTGTTCTGTAAGCGCTTTCTCCCTCTTCATGGTGATCGCACGGTGGACCAAATGGTGCAAGCCGCACGCTCTGGCAAGCAAAACATCGTGGAAGGCAGCGAAGATGGACAGACCAGTTCTGAGATGGAGATTAAGTTGCTCAACGTGGCTCGGGGCAGTCTCCAAGAACTGCGGGCTGATTATCACGACTATCTGAACACCCATCACCTTTCGCTTTGGCCAGCCGACAGCGAACGCCAGCAGCGACTTCGTGATTTCTGCCACACACATAATGACTATGATGCATACGCCCCGTTGGTATTAAAGATGAACGATGAAGAAATGGCTAACCTACTACTCACACTCTGCCACCAGACAGATAAGATGATGTGCGCCTATATCGAGAAATTAGAGCAACGATTTGTAAAGGAGGGTGGTATCAAGGAGCGCATGCACGCTGCCCGCACGGGCTATCGCCAGCAGCAGGACACCTATCTGCGCTCACTGGAAACCGAGATCCAGCACCTAAAAACCGAAAATGCCGAATTGAAGCGGAGGATAGAAGAACTAGAGGCTAAAGAGTCCTAGGGATTCCTAGGCAATCCTAGGTCCTCCTAGGTTTGCCTAGGTCTGCCTAGGATAGCCTAGCCTATTTCTGATTATATTGCAGGGGCCAGATAGAGCGGAGGGTAGTGAGGATCCCGATAGGCAGTCGGATGGTAAACTCATACTCCTGATCCCTCACCCAGCGATAACTATTGAACTGATCAAATGTGATGGGCTCTCCATCGACTTTCTCGATGATATAGTCGTGGCGGAAGCCGGCTTGCCAGGCCCTGCCCTGCTCCATCACCACCCCCACCATTGCCTTGCCGTCTTTCTCCACCATCACGATGTCGGCCCTGCGGTCGGGAACCTGACAAGATGAAACCCCATCGTAAGGTTGGAAGACGAGATATTTGCGGAAGGGGTCGATGACCATCGCACCATACTGCAGTATCTGCGCTCCTACATGAGAGCCGCCCTGCACCGTAGCACAATGCACGCTTTGAAACTCGAAGCCGCCCCATTTCAGGCGTTCCAGTTTCAGTAGCGTGATTTGATGGGTAAGCTCAGAACCGAAATGACCCATGGCCCGACTGCCGTAAGTGACACCTTCTATTTGGTCCTTTACCGCAGGCACCGATGCTTCTATCTGTGCCAGACGGTGACTGTTGGGGGCATAGAGCATCGGACTGCCCGTGTCGAAGAGTACTTCATCCTCTGCACCTTCGAAGGGGCTCACCTTTACGTAAGGCACATGCCACATCAAACGATACTTCAAGATTTCGCCCTCCGCATTCTTAAAGATGTTTCTCCTGTCTGTGAGGGTCATCAGCCTCGCCCTTGTGTCGATCTTCGCAGCCAGTCCACGATGAAACAGCGCAAAGCCGATGATACCGTCTTCGCCCTGCCGCCTCACGTTGCGCTTCATCCGCTGTACCTTGAATCCGATGATGGTGAGTGAGCCGAGGGTCATGGGAGGCAACTCCACCGTCGTCACCCGACGGCTCTGCCCCGCAGCATCCTCCGACTGGATGAAACCCAGTACCTTCAGACCCTCAATGTCGACATCATCGTATATGACACCCTGACTGGCACCCGTATCGAGTTTGAAACGATACTGCCGCCCCTGTATCGTGACGGGCAGGTATATCTGGCCCCGCTCGATCTCAATAGGAACGGTCATCACAAAGTTCTTCCGCGACAGGCGGAAATCCGTATCGTAACGTTTCAACTGAGACTGAGCCGTAGCACTGTTCCACAATGCTACGGCCCAGAGGAGTATCGCCAGTCGTTTCAGCATACAACCATCCTACATGCGAAAGGCTATTTCTTGGTGATCATGAAACGGAAGTCGATGCCGCCACCGAAATCGCCGATGCGGTCATCCGACATTCCCATCATCTGGTATTTCTTACCGTCCTTTTCCACCACATAACTGCGCACTTTGTCGGCCTTCAGTTGCTCAGCAGTCATCTCCTTGCCGCTGAAAGTGTGATAGCATTTCACACCCTTGGCCTCAAAGACCTCAGCCAGTTTGTTGTGGATGGCATCCATATCGCCCTCAGCCAACTGATGGTCACCGAAGAAACTGACGGCAATCGTTCCGCCATTGGAGCCGCTACCCATCTTCACCGAACGCACATTGGGGATACCGCCCAGGTCTTCAGCCTTGATGCCGAGTGCATCGAAGGAGCCTTCGCTCTCCACCTGATTCTTCAGCGGATTGAGCGATACGGAGAAGTTGTAGTCGATATAGTATTCTTCATCCCTCTCTACAACCTCAAAGGCAGGATTAGGCTCGTCGGCATAGTACTCGAAACTCATGGGAGTCTCGAAGTCGAAGCACAGCCTGAGCCGCATGTCGTTCTTCTCGCCAGGCAGATACAGTAGGGCATCAGAATCCCTGCGACCATTGTCGATGCGTTCCTGCGTATATTTGGGCACACGGAAACCCTTCTCCTGCAGTTTCTTCACGTAGGCCTGCATCTCTTCCTTGGTCACACCGTTATAACTTACCTGGTACTGGTAGGAATTGTCGTTGGAGTCGAAGTTCGTAAACACGATGCGTCCCTTCGTCTCAATCTCAGGGATGCCGTACTTGTCGTAGATGGATGCGGGCCACTTGCCGTCGGCCAGGCCACTGGCACTGCCGCCACTAGATTCTTCACTACTTGAACTGCTACCACCGCTCTTTCCACCGCAGGCCGTCAGTGCGAGGGCCGCGATACACATCAATACTAAACTTAGTTTCTTCATAATTTGTTGGTTAGGGGTTAAAATTCAGGCAACAATCCCCGTCAGGAAATCTGGCGGGGATTATTTAAATAACTATTACTTCTTGATAAACTCCACGCGACGGTTCTTGGCGCGGCCCTCGTCGGTCTTATTGTCTGCGACGGGCTCGTGCGAGCCCTTACCCACAGCACGGAGGTTGAAGCCATCCACGCCTAAGCCTTCGAGAGCCTTTACCACGGCCTCAGCACGCTGCTGCGACAGGGGATCGTTCACAGCGTCGGAGCCCTGATTGTCGGTATGGCCCTGCACCTCGAAGCGAACGCTGGGGTTCTTCTTCATATACTCAGCCACCTTCTGGATCTCCTCCATCGACTCGGGCTTCAGCGTAGCCTTAGCCGTCTCAAAGAGGATGTTGTTCGTCACGAACTTACCCGTCTCGGCAATGGCCTTCTCAACGGCAGCCACCTTAGCGTCGATGTCTGTGGCATTGCGCTCATAGAGATCAACGGCACCTTTGGCGATCACCACATTCTTTATATAGACAGGACTGGTACCACCACTGGCGAACCATGTCACCCATCCTGCACCAGGCTTT
>JAFWTK010000238.1 GCA_017518935.1 Prevotella sp. | reverse complement strand
ATTGACGTCATGGCTGGTGCCGAGCAGAGCCACTATCACCGTAATGGCTATGATAAGGGACAGGGTACTGACCCCTATACAGGCAATGCCAACAATCCAAGGCTCCGTTCAGAGTCGGAGTGGGCATCCCACAACTCACTGCTCTCTTATTTCGGTCGCCTGAACTACAATCTGCTCGACCGCTATATGCTGACTGCCACTTTCCGTGCCGACGGTTCCTCACGCTTTGCAAAAGGCAAGAAATGGGGCTACTTCCCCTCTGTGGCCTTCGCCTGGAAGATCAATAACGAACCATTCCTTAAGAATACGAACTGGCTTGACGAGTTGAAACTCCGTCTGGGCTGGGGTAAGACCGGTCAGCAGAACGGCATCGATGACTTCTACTATCTGCCGCTTTATGTACGAGGTAACTCGTATGCGCAGTATCCTTTCGGTGACACCTATTATTATACCACCCGTCCGAACAACTACAATCCAGAACTGACCTGGGAGAAGACCACCACTTACAATGCCGGTCTCGACCTGATGGTTCTGAACGGACGCTTTGGCATCAACCTCGACGCATATCTCCGTGAGACAAAAGACCTGTTGGCTACCGTCGACATTCCCGCAGGTACAAACTTCGGTGACCAGCAACTCCGCAACATCGGATCGCTGAAGAACTACGGTCTTGAGTTGGCTTTCGATGTAAAGCCCATCGTCACAAATGACTTCACCTGGCAATTGACCTATAACGTAGGTTGGAACCACAACGAGATTACCGAGTTGAACACCGGTAGCGTGGACTACGTGACAGCCGGAGGCAGTATCTCCCGTGGTAACAATACCAAGATCCAGCGTCACAAAGTAGGTGAACCCATTAACTCCTTCTTCGTATACCAGCAGGTATATGACGAGAACGGCAAACCATTAGAGGGCGTGTTTGTAGACCGCAATGCAGACGGACAGATCAACTCTGAAGACGGCTACTATTACAAGAGCCCGGCTGCAGATGTCATCATGGGTGCTACCACCAAGTTCATCTATAAGAACTGGGATCTGAGTGCAGCCTTCCATGCTTCTCTCGGCAACTATGTCTACTACGACTTCCTGTCACGCAATGCCAACGTAGGTCCTGGCCTGTTCGCCAACAGCGCATGGCGCAATACCAGCCCTGAGGCTGTCGCACTGGGATGGACTGCCGCTGCCAACACCTACTCTAACGAAAACTACAAGAGTGACTATTTCGTCCGCAATGCTTCCTATCTGAAGTGTACGAACATCACACTCGGTTACTCTTTCAAGTCGTATGACAATTATCTGAACGGGCGTGTATTTGCCACTGTGCAGAACCCGTTCATCATCACTAAGTATAAGGGCATCGACCCAGAGGTAGCCTCTGGCATCGACTCTAATCCTTACCCACGTCCTTTGAGCGTACAACTCGGACTCAATCTTAACTTCTAATTTAACAAGGAACAGAGATTATGAAAAAGATAATGATCAAAACAGCCGTCGCCGGTCTGATGCTTGTAGGATTT
>JAFWTK010000237.1 GCA_017518935.1 Prevotella sp. | reverse complement strand
GGCTGCGGACTGACGAGGAACGAGCAGATTGAGAGCCAGTTCAGCAACATCAGGGATCCGAAAGGCCGTCAGGGTCTGCAGATCACCTACTGGAACAACACCGAGCAGGAGGGCGAGCCCGTCACCGTAGTCAATGCCCAGCAGGCACTGAAACTGAGCAACGGCGGCAACACCGTCTTCGCCCCGGGCGTGAACCTCGAGAACTTCTCCGCTAAGATGGAGGGCACACTGACACCACAGCAGGACGAGACACTGATATTCACCATCAGCGGCGACGACCGGCTGCGCCTGCTCGTGAACGGCGACACCCTGGTGAACTACTGGACGGCCCGCCAGCGCATTCAGGTGGGCAAGCAGGAGATGAAGGTAAAGGCCGGACAGCCCTACCGCATCCAGATAGAATACGTGCAGGAAGTGGGCTTTGCCTCATTGGCCTTCGACGTGCAGCGGAAGATTGCGCCCACCGCCGACGAACTGTTGGCACAGGTCGGAGCGGCAGAGACCGTCGTCTTCATCGGCGGCATCTCCCCCAGCCTTGAGGGCGAGGAGATGCGCGTCAGCGAGCCAGGCTTCAGGGGCGGCGACCGCGAGAACATCGAACTGCCCCAGGCCCAGCGCGACGTGCTGGCCATGCTCCACAAGGCCGGCAAGAAGGTCATCTTCGTCAACTGCTCCGGCTCAGCCATCGCCCTCACGCCCGAACTGGAGTCGTGCGATGCCATCCTCCAGTGGTGGTACGGCGGCGAACAGGGCGGCACGGCCTTGGCCGAGGTACTCTTCGGCGACAGGAACCCCAGCGGCAAACTGCCCATCACCTTCTACAAGAGCACCGACGACCTGCCCGACTTCCTCGACTACTCGATGAAGAACCGCACCTACCGCTACTTCACCGGCGAGCCCCTCTTCCCCTTCGGCTTCGGTCTGAGTTACACCACCTTCGAGATCAGCAAGCCCGTATATAAAAATAATAAGGTACAAGTGCGCGTGAAGAACACGGGCACTAGAGAGGGCATGGAGACCGTACAGGTCTATATCCGCAACACCGCCGACCACGAAGGCCCGCAGAAGACGCTCCGCGCCTATCAGCAGGTATCGCTCAAGCCCGGCGAGGCCAAGACCCTCAGCATCGACCTGCCCCGCAGCAGTTTCGAGGGCTGGGATGCAGGGACCAACACCATGCGCGTCGTCCCGGGAAAGTATCAGGTGATGGTCGGCAACTCCAGCACCGACAAAGACCTGCAACTCATCGCCGTCAACATCAAATGACAAAAAAACCGCGCCCGGCGGCGGTAGAAACGAAGAAAAGTTAAAATGATAACTTTTCTTCGTTCCTTTTTCTTGGATTATAACGGAATTGTTTCTATCTTTGCAGGGTAATAACGACAATCTGACAAACGAATCAAACTATTAGCATAATGAAAAAAGTATTATTTACTATCGTGTTGATGCTCTTGCCGATGCTGGCAAGCGCTGCCGCCGTGAAGATCAAAGGCATCTATTACAATTTAGACAACGAGACAAAGACTGCCGAAGTGACTGCGAACCCAAACGGATATAAAGATGATGTCACTATCCCGGGAACCGCCAGTTACGACGGAACGACCTACGACGTGACCTCCATCGGTACCGAGGCTTTCAAATTGTGTATGGGCCTAAAATCCATCACCATCCCCAGCAGCGTAACGAAGATTGGCAGAGGGGCTTTCAATCATTGCATCGGTCTGACATCCATCACCATTCCCAACAGTGTGACCATAATCCGCTCCGAGGCTTTCTACGAATGTAGCGGCTTGACATCTGTGACCATCGGCAACGGCGTGAAAAAAATCAACATGGACACTTTCGGATATTGCAGTAGCCTGACTTCCATCACCATTCCCAATAGTGTAACCTCCATCGACTCTGAGGCTTTCTGTGGTTGTACGAGCCTAACCTCCGTCATAATCCAAGGTGACGTGACAGAAATCGGCTGGATGGCTTTCTCTGAATGTAGCAGCCTATCGGATGTGTACTGCCATGCCAAGAGTGTGCCGTCAACTGATAAAGACGCATTCTCCGACTCAAATATCGCAAATGCCACGCTGCATGTGCCGTCAGAGTCGACAGACGCATATAGGGCTGCGGGGCCTTGGAATCAGTTCAAGGAAATCGTGGCGCTGGAGAGCGCACAAACCGTGGTTGTTAAAGGCGTCTATTACAAATTATACAGTGAGGTTATGGAGGCCGAAGTGACAGAGAATCCTGACGGATATCAGGGAGATATCATCATCCCAGACGCCGTCAAGTATGGTGGAAAAAAATACAGCGTGACCTCCATCGGCGATTATGTATTCTCTAATAGCGGCCTGACATCGGTAACCATTGGCAATAAAGTGACCACCATCGGCGAGGGTGCTTTCTGTATTACCGGCGCCATGACTTCGGTTACCATCGGCAGCAGCGTGACCTCCATCGGAAAATATGCTTTCGCTTATAGCGGCCTGACTTCGGTTACCATCCCTGGCAGCGTGACCACCATTGAAGAGATGGCTTTCGATTATTGCATCAATATGACTTCGGTTGCCATCGGCAGCGGCGTGACCTCCATCGGAAAATATGCTTTCGGCGACTGCAGGAGCATGACGGATATGATTTGCCATGCAGAGAATGTCCCGACGACGGATAGCAAAGCATTCGATGAGTCAAACGCAAACGCCATACTGCACGTGCCGGCAGTTTCGACTGACGCCTACAGCGCCACGGAGCCTTGGAATGGATTCAAGGAAATCGTGGCGCTTGAGGACTTGAACGGCGACGGCGTGGTGGATGCCAAAGACATTGTAGCACTCGTGAGAAGGATTGCCGAGGGCGACTTTTCTGCCACCGGTGTCCTGAGCGACAACGGTTCTGCCGCTGGCGACATCAACGGCGACGGTGTGGTGAATGCTGCCGACGTGGTGACACTGGTGAACATCATCATGGGGAAATAGAGCGACGAACTGAACTTGCTCAAGTTCGTCCGAACAAAAATCGCCTACGGGGACAAACCGTAGGCGATTTTTCTTATACACAGTTCCACTCTTGTACCAATTGTCATCCAACCACCCACCAACTTTACTTCAATCTCCCTCCAACCTTGCTCCAATCCCTCTCCGATCCCTCTCCAACCTCTCTCCCATCCTATAGTTAGAGATAGGCATGAGATGAACTAGAGTGCGCTATGAGAGGTGTATGAGAGATGTATGAGAGGTGTATGAGAGATGTATGAGAGGTGCATGAGTGCACTATTGGTACGCAGCGCCCGCACACCGTTTATTTCTTGTTCCATTATTTGGCAGTTTCAGAAATAGTTCGTATCTTTGCAACGGCATTTGAAAAAGAGACGAAGATAATTAATAAAACCATAAAGAATATGAAACATCTATTAAGTATGCTGTTCAAGACAGCCATGAGGCAGAGGCTGCTGATGCTCGCTGCCTGCATCATTCTCGGTACAGCCAGTTCTCGGGCCGTTGATTATTACACGTTTGCCATCTGGGACGAAACCACAGGAACGCTCTATTTCGACTGTGCCAGTGAAATTCCAACTGTAGGGAGCACTTTTACGGCGGCCAATAGCGACATCGTCACCGTCAGCAAGATATGGTCGGGTGACCAGGTGCTGAACATCGGCAAATCCTCACCCGGATGGCATCCATACGACGTAAAGAGCGCATGTACCAGGGTGGTCTTTGGAAATATGATGGATAGTCCCACAAGTTGTGACTCTTGGTTCGGTGACTTCGAAAACCTGACGACCGTCGAGGGCCTTTCAAACCTCAAAACAGAAAATGTAACCCGCATGGACATGATGTTCTGGCGCTGCTCGAAGTTGACGTCGCTTAACCTGACAGGCTTCGACACGCAGAAAGTGGAGACGATGTCCTGGATGTTCAGCGGATGTTCGTCGTTGACGACCCTCAACCTGAGCACCTTCAACACCTCGAAAGTGCTACTGATGCAGGAAATGTTCAGTTATTGCACCAACCTGAAGACCATCTATGTAGATGCAAACTCATGGAGCACTAAGAGTGTCATCAATAGCACGGGGATGTTCAGCGGCTGTACCTCGCTCGTCGGCGGCAAATATACGGTTTATTTACATCTTTTGCAAGTTTTTTGGAAAGAAATTGCAAAACAAGGCCTATTTTTAACGGTAATCTCATAATAATTCGCTATCTTTGCGGAGGAATAACGATAATCCGACAAACGAATCAAAACCATTAGAATATGAAAAAGGTAATATTTACAATCATGTGGATGCTCCTGCCGATGCTGGCAAGCGCCGATGCCGTGGAGATTGATGGCATCTATTACGAGTTAAACAGTGAGACAAAGACTGCTGTAGTAACGAGCAATCCGGAAAAATACTCTGGTAGTGTGGATATACCAGAGAAGGTCAAACCTGAAGAAACAGAAACAGAGTACAGCGTGACCGCCATTTTCAACCGCGCTTTCGAGTGTTGCAGCGGCCTGACTTCAGTTACCATCCCAGGCAGCGTGACATCCATCGGCGTTTATGCTTTCAGTGAATGCAGCGGCCTGACTTCGATTACCATCCCAGGCAGCGTGGCATCCATTGGAGAATTCGCCTTCTACGTTTGCAGCGGCCTGACTGCAATTACGGTGGATGAATCTAATCCGAATTTCAAGAGCGAGGAAGGCGTGCTGTTCAGCAAAGACGGAACGACGCTCATAACCTATCCCATGGGCAAGACTGAAACTGCATATACTATCCCCAACAGCGTGACAAACATCGGCACAAGGGCATTCGAAGATTGCAACGGCCTGACTTAATTACCATCCCCGGCAGCGTGACCTACATTGGCGATAGGGCTTTCCAAGGTTGCAGTGGCCTGGCTTCGGCTACCATCCCAGGCAGCGTGACCTACATCGGCAAATATGCTTTCTCTGGTTGCAGCGGTATGACTACGATAACCATCCCCAACAGCGTAACGACCATCGACGGTTTTGCCTTCCGCGGTTGCAGCGGCCTGACATCAGTTACCATACCGGGCAGCGTGACCACCATCGATGAATATGCTTTCCGTGAATGCGAAGGTCTGAAGTCGATTACAATCGTCGGAAACGAGACATCCATCGGCTATTGTGCTTTCTCATATTGCAGCGGCCTGACAGATTTCTATTGCTATGCGAAGGAAGTGCCAGAGACTAAGAATTCTGTTTTCAAAGGTTCAAATATTGAACAAGTTACGCTGCATGTGCCGGAGGAGGCGATAGAGGCATACAATGCAGTAGAGCCCTGGAGCGGCTTCAAGGAAATCGTCGAACTGGAGGACGATGCCATGTACGACCTGAACCACGACGGCGTGGTGAATGCCGCCGACTTGGTGAAACTCGCAAACTACATCTTGGGAAAGAAAGCGGAATAGTATAGTACAAATATTGGTACGCAGCGACCGCTGCCGATATAATCCCCGCCCGCTGCTAATATCAGCAGCGGCCGCTGCTGATTATGTCCACGCCCGCTGCTGATTCGAAGGGAACGGGTTTTATCCCTCTTCCAAAGGCACTTTTCCCCTATAACCAACGTCTCTTTCCCCTGTTCCCTATATCTTAACAACCGTAAAGTATATTATTTCGCACGCTTAAAGACTTTCTCCTCGATGGTCTGGAAGATGACGAAGAGG
>JAFWTK010000236.1 GCA_017518935.1 Prevotella sp. | reverse complement strand
TTATCAAGGCAAACAATGAGAATTAAGACAGTAATGAATCATAATCAAGAAAATGATCAGAAGAACCGACCCCATGATCGGATCTTCCACCACTGGCCCCTGTCTTCAAGCAGTGGGTGAGCCGGGCGCCGAAGGACTATATCGAAATGGTCTACTTCACGGTGCTGTTCTGTATGGCTTGTCTGGCCTCCAAACTCAGGGCGAGGTACTTTGACGGGCGCATCCACTCGCCGTCGCTGTTCGTGACCGTCGAGGGTGATTCGGGCTCGGGTAAGTCGTGGATCATCGATGTGAGCGACATGCTCCTGGAGCCATTGGCCACCGACGATGCCAAGGGCGAGGAGAAGCAACTGGAATATGAGCGTGAACTGAAAAAGTGTCGCAACAAGGCCAAGCAGCCCGAGGATCCTCTGGTGATTCAGCGCATCATCCCGGCCACCGTCTCGGTGACCGCCTTCCTGAAGCAGAACTATCAGAACCAGGGGCTGCACAGCGTGACCATCTGTCCGGAGGTGGATACGATGGTGAAGCAGCACACCAGAGGCTCATGGGGCCAGTTGTCGGACCTGTACCGTATCGCCTACGAGAACTCCGTGATGGCACAGAAGTACATGTCGGAGAGTTCGTTCTCAGGAAGAGCCAGGATATTTTATAACCTCTTGGTATCAGGGACGCCGATGTCGATGGGCCGCTTCTTCCGCAATGTGGAGGACGGCTTGGTGACAAGAACCATCCCCGTGGTGCTGCCCGACTAGTTTGGTGCCAGGATTCCGAAGTGGAAGCCGTGGACTGACCTGCAGCGCAAGGTGGTGACGGACACCGTGAACCATGTGTATCATGCGCTCTCGATGGACGAGCAGGGCAACGTGGCTCAGGAACACTTTGTGGAACTCGGCTGGCTGAACGATGTGCTTGAGGCATGGATGGAAGAGCAACGATTGAAGAGCCTGAAAGAAGTGTCGAGAGCCAGGGACACCTACCGCCGACGTGCTGCCAACGACGGTTTCCGTGCCGGCATGGTGATCTACTACCTGCTTGGCGAGAAGCCAACGGCAGAGATCAAGAAGAAGGTGATAGCCAATGCCCTCTTTGTGAGCAACTACGCCGTAGAGTCGCTGATTGCCAAGTACGGCCGTGAGACCGAGGAGGTGCTGACGTCTAAGGAGAAACGCCCCTCCAAGACAACCGTCCTCTATGATATGATGCCTGATGAGTTCACTCGCGACCAACTCACCAAAATGATGAAGGACCAGAAGGTGCAGTCGCCGTCTCGTGATGTCGTATATCGATGGTCTAAGGCCGGTCTGATTGAAATTATCGAAAACGGTAAAATCAAGAAGGTCGCCGGTGAGAAGGCTCCTAAGAATAAAAAGAAAAAGGAGTAAGTGTCGAAACGTCGAAATGTCGAAACGTCGATTTTAGTTTTTAAACATTTTGCATGATGAATGAAGTAACGATTAATATGAAAGCAAAACTCAGCGAGCATTTGGCTTCGCCGAGTGAGGCTGCGCTCAGCCAAACAAACGAGCTTGATGGCTTTCGCTTATCGCCTCACTTTACGCTCGCTGAGTTAACCAAAACGAGTTACCATACGTTGGGTGGGAACATCCCGAGTCATGTGGCAATAGAGAATCTGACAAGGCTTTGCTTGTGGCTGGAAATACTGAGAGAGAGGTACAATCGCCTTTATGGCGATGCGACACGCGAAATCCCCGTGGTGATTACGAGCGGGTATCGGAGCGAGGAGGTGAATCGGCTGTGTGGTGGGGCGAAGGGCTCCAATCATCTGACGGGCTGTGCTGTGGATATCCGCTGCGCAGGCCCAGAGCAGATGATCCGCTATGCCTGTATCCTGTTGGACATGGCTGACGAGAACGGCTGGGAACTGGACGAACTGATCCAAGAGAAGCGTGGCACAACCTACTGGCTACACTTCGCCGTGCGGCCAAGCAACAACCGCCGCAAGATTCTCTTCGATATGCGTTAAAACAAAGAAAGGTCTTCGCTTAAACGAGGACCTTTCTTATTAAAATTATATTACCAGATCTTGACGCGGTTGGCGGGGTTCACGTAGAGTTTGTCGCCGGGCTCGACACCGAAGAGCGTGTACCAGTCATCGGAAAGGCGCACAATGCCGTTCACGCGGTTGTGGTTGGCGGAGTGGACATCGTTTTCCAACAGCCACTGCAGGCGTTCCGTGTCTACATCAATCCTCCAAAGATTGGCATACGACAAGAAGAACTGGCGCTGCTGATAGCGCAGGGCCTCGCCAGTGAGACCTTCAGCCTGCAATTTCTCATTCAACAACTGATAGGCTAAATTTAAGCCTCCCAAATCGGCAATGTTCTCGCCCAGTGTCTTTTTGCCATTGGCCTGCACGCCGGGGTACTGCTCCAACTCGTTGTAGCGGTTGATCATCTCTTGCTGTTTCTCAAGGAACTTGGCCTTGTCCTCTGCCGTCCACCAGTCGACTTTCCTGCCCGTGGCATCGTATGTAGCCCCCTTGTTGTCGAAGCCATGCGTCATCTCGTGGCCAAAGACCGTCATCGTGGCATAACGTATAGTGGGGTCGTCGGCTGGGAAAAGTTCGTTCCCGAGAAAGCCCGGCAGGATGAAGAGTTGATTGGAATTTGGATCGTAGAATGCATTCATGGCATCGATACTTGCGCCAAAGGGGCTGAGCATGACGTATTCCCATCCGTATTGTTTGCCAGGCTTTCCGGCCAATTGGTTTCGCATATAGTCATCGGCCTGTGCCTTATACTGCACGAAATCTTCGAAGTGGGTCTGTCCCGTTAACTTGAAGTCGGCATTGAACAGGTCATCAGGGGCTCCTACATTGAACACCATGGCCTGCAGTTTCTCCTGTGCCTTCATCTTAGTGGCATCGTTGAGCCACTCGAGACTGGCGATGCGCTCGGACATGACTCTTCGCAATTGCTCGAGAATCAGCAAGGCATCCTCGCAATCTACATCTTGCATGAGATACTTCTTCTGATATTTGAGGAACATGGATGGCGCCAGCGTGTTAAGGGCAACCATGACGCCTCCCGCTGCTCCCGTCAAACTATATGACACCAAATACAACTTATTGTACAGATAAAATTTCAGGTAGGTCTGCAGGGTGGCGACATCATACTGGTCGATCAGTTCGAAAACCTTGTCCGTTTCGGGCAGATAGTAAGCCCCACTGTCAAAATGGAAAGCCTCACGGAAGGCCTCCATCACGTCGTCGTCCGCTTTTGTCTTGCTTCTGGTCCTTGCCAAGGCTTCCACTGCCGGCACAGGATCGGATTTCAATTCGGGCCTTCTGTTGCCGATGAGGCTGGGCTTTGGTTCCGCCCCCTTCCATTCCTGAGAATATTTTAATATCCACGCCTCTATATCGCAGACATTCGAGAGCAGACGGGCACCTTCCGGTGTACTGGTGTCTATGTCCATCCATTCTTCGAAAAAGGGCTTAATCATTTTCATTGCTTCTTCCTTCGTATCTTTGAGGGTTATTTTTGAACCGATGAGACCAGGCATGATGTAATACCTGATGGCCCCGTCCATGTTTATTACATCATGACCCATGAAGGCACAGAAACCCATATCGGCCATTTTGCCTATGTTATACATCACGTCGGCCTTGCTGATATCGTTGCCCTGCTTCAGTTGGGCATATACACGTGCCATCGCGGCTTTTTCCTCCTCCTTTGTAAGTTCTGAGCCCATAATCAGTTGAAGCGTATGGTGGTCAGAGACATTCTCAAGCATACCATTATAAAAAACCGACAACCGATCTTCATAGGTGTTAAACATGGTGCTGTAGTCATAACTATTATGATTCTTGATCCAAGAGCCGTGGGCAAACTCCCAGAACGAGTCGCCCGGCTTTACCGTGCGGTCCATCCATTCCTCATGGTTGAAAGTCTCTTCTGCCAACTCGTCGGCAGGATTGACGGGCTGTTCGGGAACGGGATTGTCTGCTGTGCCGATAGCGTCAGTACACGATGTCAGCATCATCATGGCGCTACAGAAAAAGAGGGTGGAGGCAAGCACCCACTGGGTCATTTTAGTTTTCATCATTGTTTAATTTGTATTAATAATGTTTATTGATAGTTTCGGATTATTCTAACATACAATATCTGGGCACAAAGATACAACAAATTTCTAAAATACAACCACATTTTTCCCAAAAACTTTCTAAAATATAACCAACAAGAGGCGAGAGTCTTGGTACTTTCGCCTTTTTTGTATATCTTTGCAGCGAAAGAAACCAAACATCGTTATGATCCTGAAGTATTGGCTGGCATTCCTTCTAATGACTGTCTTCGGGCTCTCGGCCCAGGCAGAGGAGACTGTCGACATATCGTCGAGGTTTACTTATTGCTGGGGCGAGTCGGAAAGTCTTATCCGTCATGCTGATGGCAGTATCACTTTCAACGGACAGGAGTGGGGCGGCCTGGCAGCATGGATGGGTGACGAGGACTGGACGGAATACAGTCAGTTGGTATTCGAACTGGCGGAGCCTTCACCTTGTGTCGTACAGCCCATCGTCTTATATCCTGACGGCGTAGAATCCGACCACCATTACATGGCGGCTGGCACGACGAAAGCCTATGTCGAGTTGTCGGAGGACAAACGGCAGCATGTGATGCAGGTTGCCCTGCAGACGAATCAGACGGCAACAATCGTCATCAGCCGCATCTATCTGGTCAAGGCACCTGCACAGGACTATGGCGAGCAGAAAGGCCAGTTGCGCATCAACGAACTGATGCAGTCGAATATTGACTGCGTGATGGATGACCTGAACGAATTCCCCGACTCATGGGTGGAACTGTATAACAGCGGGCCGACACCCGTCAACTTGAGGCGTTACAAGTTGGGACTGACAGACGATGTCAACGCTGCCTGGCAGTTGCCTGCCCAGATTTTAGAGGCCGGGCTGTTTCTCGTCGTCTATTGCGATAAGGTGGGCAAGAAACTGCATACTGACTATAAATTGGAATCCGGCAAGGGTGGATCGGTGTATCTGTTTTTCGACGGTGAAATAGACGATCAACGGGAAGACATCGGGAAACAACCGGCTCCAAACATTTCTCTTGGCTACAAGAGTGAGACTGACCTGACTTGGGACTATCAATATGAGCCCACGCCAGGAAGTGCTAACTGTGGTACGCTATGCGAGAAAAAGAGCCTGTTGGGCGACCCGATATTCAGCGAGAAGGGTAGGGTGCAGACCACCGCTTCAACAATACAACTTCAACTGTTGCCACCGTCTGGTTCGCCTGAGGGTACCATCGTGCGCTATACCCTTGATGGCAGTGAACCAACGGTAAGCAGTACTGCCTATATTAAACCCATTACCATCAATAAGACGATGACAGTAAAAGCAAAGGCCTTCTATGAGGGATGCCTGTCGGGGCGCAGTGCGACTCAGTCGTACATCTTCCTTCAGCGTGACATGACGCTGCCTGTCATCTCGCTGGTAACCGACCAACGCTATTGGGACGATGCAGAGTTGGGTATTCTTGCGAACAATACATCGGATAATCGTGTGAACTGGCGACGTCCTGTCAACATCGAGTACTTTGAAACACCTAACAGCGACAGCAAACTCAATCAGATAGTGGAGACCCGTGTGCAAGGTGCTGCCTCAAGAGGTGCCAAGTTGAAGTCACTGATCATCTATGCCAACAAACGGTTTGGAGAGAAGCACCTGTCGTATGAATTCTTCCCTGACCAGCGTCCTGGCGCTACTGAATTCAAGTCGCTGGTACTGCGTAATGCCGGTAATGACTATGACTATCTCCTGATGCGCGATGCCGTCATCCAGCGTACGATGGGGCAGCATGCAGACCTGGACTGGCAAGCCTGGCGCCCGGCCATTGTATTTAAAAACGGTGTATATAAAGGTATACTCAACATCCGTGAACGCTCCAACGAGGACAATATCTACACCCATTACAATAAGTTGGAAGACATTGACATGATAGAGAACTGGTGGGACTTGAAGGAGGGCGACTGGGATAACTTCAACCGTTTCAAGGCTTTCTACCATGAAGAAGGGCATACGCTTGCAGAGTATGAGCAATGGATGGACTGCACGGAATTTGCCAACCTGATGCTGATGAACCTCTACTTTAGCAACCGTGATTTCCCGGGCAATAATATCGTGTTTTGGCGACCACGTGCAGAAAGTGGCCGTTGGCGTTTTGTCGCCAAAGATACAGACTTCGGTCTAGGACTCTATGGGCATCCGTCGGACTACAATACAATTGCCTGGCTCAATGACCATCACTATCATGATGGTTCCAACAACTGGGCCACAGGCGAGGACGAGACAATGCTGTTCCGCCACTTGATGGAGGACGCCGATTTCCGAAAAATGTTCCTCGACCGTGCAGCCGTCTATATGGGCGACTTCCTGAACGAGCGTGGCACCAGGGCTGTCTGGGATCCGATGGTGGAGATGATCAGGCAGGAGTTCCCCTACCACAAAAAGGCTGTCAATGGCTGGATCAACTACGACGAAGAGTTGAAGAATGCCCGGCGGTGGGTAGCAGAGCGTACGGATTATTTCTATCAGCAGTTGGCAGACTTCTACCACTGTGGTACTCCCACACTGTTGACGGTGAATAAGGATATACCATCCGAGAAACTGGCTGACGTGACTATCAGTATGAACAAAATTCCCCTGAGTCAGCCAGTCTTCGACGGTCAGTTCTTCTCCGGCAGTGAGGTGATACTACGTGCGGAAGGCGGTGGGCAACCAGTGAAAGGATGGCAGATGGTGCAAGTGAACGATGACGGCTCGCAGTCGGAGCGTATGGTCGATGGTGAGCAGTACGCTTTTACGATGCCTTCTTGTAGGTCACTCATGGTGAATGCCTTGTTCGAGACCTCTGGCATCCATACAATCATGGCTTCCAACAATCAAGACGGCGCTTGGTACTCGATTGATGGTCGCCGATTGAATGGTTATCCGCAACAGAGTGGTCTTTACATCAACGCTGGTCGGAAAGTGGTCGTCAAATAAAATCAAGCCTGCCTATTTGCCTAAGGCATTCAGACGATCCTTGATCTTGAAGACGTAGGCATCGATGGTGGCGACAGCCACAATATTCACCACGTCGCGCACGCTGGCACCGAAGTCGATGAAGTGGATGGCCTTGTTGAGTCCCATCTGGATGGGGCCGATGATCTCAGCGTCGCTGCCTAACATCTGCAGCATCTTATAGGAGGAGCGTGCAGAGGTGAGGTTGGGGAATACCAGCGTGTTCACCTTTTTATTATATACGCGTGTGAAGGGATACTGCTCGTCGCGCAACTCATTGTCGAGGGCGAAGCCCAGTTGCATCTCTCCGTCGATGTGCAGGTCGGGATAGAGTTCCTGCATCTTCTCCACGGCCTGGCGCACCTTCTTGGCACCTGAACTGGTGGAGGAACCGAAGTTGGAGTGGCTCACCATACCGATGACGGGCTTCTCGTTGAAGAAGCGCACGGCGGTGGCAGAGAGTTTGGCGATATCGACGAGGGTGTCGGCATCGAGGTTCTCGTTGATCATCGTGTCGGCGATATAGTAGGTGCCCTTCGGAGAGTTGATGATGTGCATGGCTCCGAAGTGCTGGTACTCAGGACGGATGCCAATCACCTCCTTGGCCACTTTGATGGTATTCGAGTATTTCGTGTAGAGACCTGTCAGGAAGGCATCGGCCTCGCCTGTCTCCACCATCATCATACCGAAATAGTTGCGCTCGAACATCTTGTCGTTGGCCTCCTGGAAGGTGTAGCCGTCGCGCTGGCGCTTCTCCGTGAGGATGCGGGCATAGCGCTCGCGGCGCTCCTGCTCAGAGGGGTGGCGCAGGTTGACAATCTCAATACCATCGAGACTCAGGTCGAGCGAGGCGGCGAGTTTGGCGATCACCTCGTCGTTGCCCAGCAGGATGGGCTGGCAGATACCCTCGGCCTTGGCCTGTACGGCGGCCTTGAGCATGGTGGGGTGGACGGCCTCTGCGAAGACCACGCGCTGCGGATGGGCAGCGGCAGTGGCATAGAGTTTCTGGGTGAGTTTAGTCTCCTGACCCAGCAGCACGGAGAGCGAGTCCTTGTATTCCTCCCAATCCTCGATTTGCTTACGGGCCACGCCGCTCTCGATGGCAGCCTTTGCCACGGCGGCACTGACTTCGGTGATGAGTCGCGGATCAACGGGCTTCGGAATGAAGTAGTCGCGTCCGAAGGTGAGGTTGTTCACGTGATAGACATCGTTGACCACATCGGGCACGGGCTGCTTGGCCAGGTCGGCAATGGCATGTACGGCAGCCAGTTTCATCTCCTCGTTGATGGCGGTGGCGTGCACGTCGAGAGCCCCGCGGAAGATGTAGGGGAAGCCGATCACATTGTTGATCTGGTTGGGATAGTCGGTACGACCGGTGGACATCAGCACGTCGCCGCGTGCGTCCATCGCATCCTCGTAGGATATCTCAGGCACGGGGTTGGCGAGTGCGAAGATAACGGGATCCTTGGCCATCGACTTCACCATGTCCTTGGTGAGCACGTTGCCCTTGGAGAGTCCCACGAACACGTCGGCATCCTTCACGGCCTCGGCGAGTGTGTGGATGTCGGTGCGGGTGGTGGCGAAAAATTTCTTCTGCTCGTTCAGGTCCTGGCGCTCGGTGGAGATGACACCCTTCGAGTCGAGCATCACGATGTTCTCTTTCTGGGCTCCGATGGCCATATAGAGTTTGGTACACGAGATGGCTGCAGCGCCGGCCCCGTTGACCACTACCTTCACCTTCTTGATGTCCTTGCCAATCACCTCCATCGCGTTCTTCAGTCCGGCGGCGGAGATGATGGCCGTGCCGTGCTGGTCGTCGTGCATCACGGGGATGTCGAGGGTGCGCTTCAAGCGTTCCTCGATATAGAAGCACTCAGGGGCTTTGATGTCCTCAAGGTTGATGCCGCCGAAGGTGGGGGCGATGCGCTCCACGGCCTCGCAGAACTTCTCGGGGTCTTTCTCGGCCACCTCGATATCGAACACGTCGATGCCGCCGTAGATCTTGAAGAGCAGTCCCTTGCCCTCCATCACGGGCTTGCCGCTCATGGCACCGATGTCACCCAGTCCGAGCACGGCGGTGCCGTTGGATATCACCGCCACGAGGTTGCCCTTGTCGGTGTACTTGTAGGCGTTGTCGGGATTCTCCTGAATCTCCAGGCAGGGGTAGGCCACGCCTGGCGAGTAGGCTAAACTTAAGTCTGTTTGTGTTCTGTAAGCCTTTGTCGGCTTTACTTCAATCTTTCCTGGCCGTCCACTCTCATGGTACTCGAGTGCTGCCTCTTTCGAAATCTTTACCATACGATATTATTATATAACTAAACTTCTCTCAAATCGCGCGCAAAATTACAAAAAAAGAAACGAATTACGGCAACTGCCACCGATTTTTTTTCTTTTGCGGTGCCATTCCTATATATATATTAATATGGTGTACTGGTGAATCGCCGCCCCGACCGACTATTTCCAGCCATCAGCAACCTCAAGTACGGAATCACTCTGATTGACTATAAATGAAGATAGCCACCTTGCGGGGCGGCTATCTTCGTTTGTCTGTTTACTGGTGCTGGTCACGCAGTAGGTCGTTCACCGTTTTTACAGGATTGAAGGTGCCGAGGGGAACCTCCACAAAGACCGTGCTCCAGTTGCTCATGGCTCCATTCCATAACCCTGGTAACTCTAAGGCCTTCAATTCTTTACCTGCTTTCGATTTAGAAGAGATAAAACCTGTAGTCTTATCTACGAACTCAGGGAGATTGAAAGGCTGACCCTTGTAGTCCTTGACAGCGCAGACGAGATCGACAGGGTTGAAGTGTGTGCCCTGGGTGAACATCTTCATATAGGCCTCGTTGGCCGTGTCGATCTGACTGCTCTCAAGGATCTGGAGACTGACAGTACCATCCTGGTTATAGGTGAGGAACGGGCCGCCACCAGGCTCGCCCACATTCTTCACCACGCCGCAGACGCGCATCGGACGGTTCAACTTACGGCGCAGGTAGTCGGCATCCACCTTGTTGCCCTTCGCATCCGTGCAGAGGCACTTGCTCACGAAGTCGGCAATCTCTGCGAGTTGAGCCTCGCTGGCACCGGCATCGAGCACCTTCAGATACTTGAAGGCCTTCTTCTGGAGGGTGACGAGCACGCCGGCGATGACCTGCTTCCACTCTACGGTCTCGGGCTTCAGGCGGTCGGGCACCACGTTGTCGATATTCTTGATGAATATCACGTCGGCCTCAATCTCGTTGAGGTTCTCGATGAGGGCTCCGTGGCCTCCCGGTCGGAAGAGCAGGGAGCCGTCGTCGTTGCGGAACGGCGTGTTGTCGGGGTTGGCCGCCACGGTATCGGTCGATGGCTTCTGCTCGGAGAAGGTGATGTCGTAACGTATGCCGTACTTCTTGGCGAAACTATCAGCCTTCTCGGCTACCTTGGCCTTGAAGAGGGCCATGTGCTCGTGAGAGACAGTGAAGTGGACGTGTGCCTCGCCATTAGAAGCGGCATAGAGGGCACCTTCTACCAGATGCTCTTCCATCGGCGTACGGGCTCCTTCGGGATACTTGTGGAAGAGCAGCAGGCCCTTCGGCAACTGACCGTAGTTCAGACCCTCTTTCTTCAGCATGTTGGCAGCCACGGCCTTATAGTTGCCCTCGGCGATGAGCGCCTTGATGCCCTTGCCCTCGTTCTTCTGGCAGACAGCGTCGAGCGCGTCGTAGAAGGCGAACTTCTCTATCGAGTCGAAGTACTTCTTCTCGAAGTCCGTCGTAGGCACGTCGTAGTCGGCATCCACGAAAGCGAACATGTTCTTGAACATACGACTGGCTGCACCCGAGGCCGGCACGAACTTCACAATCTTGTTGCCGGCGGCCTTGTAAGCGTTCCACGCCTCCTCGTACTGCTTACGGGCAGCAGCATCGGGGGCGATGATACCCTTGCCGATACCGGCTGCTGCCTCTAATTTAAGGAAGGGGAAACCTGTCTTAAACTCATTCAGTTGATTCTCAATCTGCTCCTGGGTGATACCCTTCTGAGCAATTTGCTTTAAGTCTTGTTGTGATAACATAAATATGGTATTTTAGTTAATATTTGGTGCAAAGATAGTAAAAAAGCCACAGATTACACAGATTATCTCAGATTTTTTATATAATTTTGCACGAAAATATCGACACAATGGCTGAGAAGTTCACATTTACATACGAAGAAAAGCGAAAAATGGCAGCGCAGACGGCTGAGATCCTGTCAGAGGAAATCGGTTTGAGAGGTGACGCGACGGAGGCGGTGCTCCTGATTCCGGAAGTGGAAGCAGGCAATATCACCTTGGAAGAGGTGGAGAAGACCAAAGGCGAGTCAGTGGCCCGTATCCTACATGGACTGGAACGTATCCGTCAACTCTACGAGAAGAATCCTTCGGTGGAGAGTGAGAACTTCCGTAATCTCCTGTTGTCGTTTGCAGAGGACATGCGAGTGATCCTGATTATGATTGCCAACCGTGTGAACCTGATGCGGCAGATCCGTGACACGGACAACGAGGAGGCCCGACTGGAAGTGTCGCAGGAAGCGGCCTACCTTTATGCCCCCTTGGCCCATAAACTCGGACTCTACAATTTGAAGCGGGAACTGGAAGACCTCTCGCTGAAATATATGGAGCACGATGCCTACTACCATATCCGCGAGAAACTCAGTGCCACGAAGGCGGCACGTGATGCGTATATAGAACGTTTCATCAAGCCTGTGGAGGAAAAAGTACAGGCGGCAGGTATCAAGTGCCACATCAAGGGACGCACGAAATCGATACACAGCATCTGGCAGAAGATGAAGAAACAAAAGTGTCCGTTTGAGGGCGTATACGACCTCTTCGCCATCCGTATCATCATCGACTGTCCGATAGAGCAGGAGAAGATGCAGTGCTGGCAGGCGTATTCGATTGTGACGGATATGTACCAGCCCAACCCCAAGCGTCTGCGTGACTGGCTCAGTGTGCCGAAGAGCAACGGCTATGAGAGTCTGCACATCACCGTGCTCGGCCCGGAACAGAAATGGGTGGAGGTACAGATCCGCACGGAACGGATGGACGAAATTGCCGAACGGGGTGTGGCTGCCCACTGGCGCTATAAGGGCGTAAAGGGCGAGACGGGTCTTGACGAATGGCTCACGGGCATCAGGAATATGCTGGATCATTCTGAGGGCATGGAGGCGATGGACCAGTTTAAGATGGATCTTTATGAAGACGAGGTGTTTGTCTTCACCCCCAAGGGCGACCTCTATAAATTCCCTGCAGGAGCCACCGTGCTCGACTTCGCTTATCATATCCACTCGAAGATTGGTAATCAGTGTACGGGTGGCCGTATCAACGGCCGTGTGGTGCCTATCCGCCAGGAACTGAAAAGTGGCGACCAGGTGGAAATCCTGACATCGACCAACCAAAAGCCCCGTCAGGAGTGGTTGAATATCGTGAAGACCTCGCGTGCCAAGTCGAAGATTCGTCTGGCACTGAAAGAGACACAGGTGAAGGACGGCCTTTTTGCCAAGGAGATGCTGGAACGAAAATTCCGCAACCGTAAGATTGAACAGGACGAGGGTACGATGTTCCATGTCATCAAAAAGATGGGTTTCAAGGAAGTCAGCGACTTCTATAAGCAGATTGCCGACGGTATGCTCGACACCAATGCCGTCATCGACAAGTTCCTGGAACTGAAAGAGGCGGAGAAGGTGATTACCGGTGATAATGTGGCCCGCAGCGCCTCAGAGTTCGAACTCGATGAGTCGAAGATTGCCGGACTGAACCAGGCTGTCAACGACGATGTATTGGTAATCGACCGCAACCTGAAAGGCCTGGACTACCAACTCGCTAAGTGCTGTTCACCCATCTATGGTGATCCGGTCTTTGGCTTTGTCACCATCAGCGGCGGTATCAAGATTCACCGTATGGACTGTCCCAACGCTCCGGAACTGCGCCGTCGCTTCGGGTATCGTATCGTAAAGGCGAAGTGGAGTGGAAAAGGGTCGTCGCAGTACAGTATCACCCTCCGCGTCATCGGCAACGATGACATCGGTATCGTGAACAATCTGACAAGCATCATCTCCAAGGACGAGAAACTCGTGCTGCGCAACATCAATATCGACTCGCACGACGGCCTGTTTAGTGGCACCCTCGTGGTGATGATCAACGACAACACCCGTCTGGAAGCCCTGATCAAGAAACTCCGTACCGTCCGCGGCGTGAAGCAGGTGGAGCGTATCTAAAGTACCTCGCCGGCCGTAGCCGTAATGTCGCATCCATAGAAATCTTTTTTCATCATGGTTTTTTAGAACTAAAATCTGTTGCAAAGGTAGGAAAAAAATCCGAACCGCCAAAATGTTCTTTCTAATTATATCCTGTTTCATTTTTTTTTCTTACCTTTGCACCCAGAATCGAAACCATTAAACGATAAAAATGATGAAAACAAGACATCAACGAACAGAATTGCTGCGGGCAGCACGGGTGCTGTCCACACCGAAGCGCACCGCCGCGATGTTCCTCGTGGCGCTGCTTGCCATTCTTACCTTCCCCACCAAGACGTGGGCGCAGGAACCCATTGCCCAGATAGGCGACACGCCTTATGAGTCATTGCAAGATGCATTTAGAGCAGCCGCCGACGGCTCGACCATCACGCTGCTCAACAATGCCGATATCGATGGTTCTCCGATCGATATCAGTGCTGATGAGGGCGAGAAAAATCTGACATTCGACCTAGACAACCATAGCCTTACAGGAAGATATGAACTATTGACTGTTTATATCGGAGTGAACTTAACCGTCAAGGGAGGAACCATCGGTGGTCCCGATACCGATAACCCTTGCCCAATGGCCATCTTTAACCAAGGCGGTAAGGTGAACATTGAGAACCTCACTATCAGCAATTGCAAAAAAGGCATCTATAATGGAGAAGGATGGCTTGACGATAGGAC
>JAFWTK010000028.1 GCA_017518935.1 Prevotella sp. | reverse complement strand
TTTCGGAAAATATGAAGTATCAGAGGCATTTAAGGTTACACTGCCTGCGACCCTGAAAAAAGCGATAAAAGTAAAGATCAAGGGAGAGAAGGCTAACGATGTAAGCCTATTTCTATTGACAAGGGGTTTCAACATCTCGATGTTAAGTGATACCGATATTGAAAGTGAACTTGAAACACAATATGCTTCTGGTGAATATTCCACGACATTACCTGCTGTTGATAATGGTACAGATCCAGGAGAAGCGTTTTTTACCATCGGTTTGGCCCACCATCCAGAAGAAACCCCACAAAGCACCCGCAGCGCTCTCTATGGGGGAACAGTGAACAATGTGAATTTTGAAGTAAAGATTCCGATATCAACATGGCTAAGATACGATTCAGGGACGCTTGATAAACTTGATAAATTGAGTCCGAAAATCCGCGACTGGACAAAAGAGGCCTTGCAAAAGATTTTTGACTTGGGATTTAAGGTGGATGCCTCTTGGACGCTCAACGGCAAGCGTAATCTATTTATATATTATGTTCAAGGTGACGACTGGGGTGGTTTCAGTCAGGATTGGCTGTGGAACGACTTGAGTAGCGTTGAACTTGGTATTGAGAAACTCCTTAATTCTGAAACAACAGAGGCGGATATCAAATGTACAATCATTCACGAATTATTCCACTTTGTACAGTCGTACTACGATCCGCGTGTCGCTTTTTCTAAAGGTAGACCGTTTCAGACTTGTGGTGAAGAACTTATCATGTATGAGATGGGCGCCGTATGGTCTGAGCATCTGATGAACAATGGACAGTTGAATGCTGATTTCCTTACAAGACAAGGTCTTGATGTTGTTGCAAGCGACCGACTGTCTATTACTGATGCTCAAGATCTTAGGAATTATTCCCACTCCGACAAATCCGCTATAATAAATTCTGCTTATCAGAATCAAGGATATGGAATTGCTCCTATGCTGTATTATCTTTGTTCAATAAAAGAAATGGAGGCCTTTGAGTTTGACAACACATCGATCCTTGAACTCCATGAAATATGGAAAGATCAAATGAAATCAAACACTTTTACTGTGATGAATGCTTTGAATAAGTGGATTTTTGATATTCATGAGAGCGGTTTTCTGATGGCTGATGCGATAGATGATTATTACCTTAAGTTATGGAAAGGCGAATTAGTGAAAGGCCTTGTCATTAGTTCATTACAGAAGGGAACTCATCAGAAATATGATAATGTAACAGGGAAAAATGATATAGAAGGGAATTGTCCTCCCTATGGATGCTCAGTAAGAAAAATACATTTAAAAGGCTTCCTTGACAAATCTCTGAATGACAAGAAAATAGTTATCAAGAACTTAACAGAAGGTACGCAAACTTATCTTCTCGTAACAGACAAAAGCAGTAAATATACGAAATTCATACAACACAATAAAAGATCAAGAGAGGGTGACTCCATTGTTGTTTCTGGTAGCACTTTGGAAAAACTAAGACTAAGTGGCGGTGATTATGACCATTATTTCTTCTTGGTTACCACTAGGACCTCCAACTTCTATACTGATCACGGTACAAAACCATACAAAGTAAACGTGGATTTCAGGGATGCACCAAAAGAACTTCCGAATATCACAGTGAACATTATCATAATTCAGGCAAACAATTACAAGAAAGTCAGTTTCACCAGAGGAAGTATTACGGCTGTAACGAAATCGAGTGCCGGCTATGAGATTACCGCTTCTTCAAAAGGTTATGATGAATCAGGCATTATCCCGGAATATGGCTTCAAGTCTATTGAACGCAGTGTCAAGATCTTCATAGGCCCTTCCACAAACGGGAAAGATTTCTTGGGACCTGTCAAAAGCCTCGACATGAAGATAAAGGCAACGGATGGCGAAAAGGATAATAATCCTGTCGATTTCATCTATGAGTTGAAGGCTTCAAATATTCCGTGGAATGCACCATCTTACTATGTAGAGAATGGATTATATTTATGGGCGGGCACAGTTGGTGATAGCGATTTGACGGTTGAACGTGCCAGATATGTTCTGGGTGATATCAGTGACGAAGAAAATGGCGACTTCTCAAACAAAACCGGCTGGAGTATTACTGTGTATTTAGATGGACAGTAAGTACACAAAAAGAAGGTATAACTCGACAGCCCGAAGGGGAAAGTCAACCGTTCCTTTTGTGTAAAAAAACACCCCGGGGTAAGGGGAAACTGGCTTATGTCCGGTCGGATTACACGCTTTGATGGCTAAAAACAGACAGACATGTCTCAAAGGACGGCAAAAATAGACCATTGAAAAATTATCTGCGGATTTTAGGTTATTATACATTGGATGGGAACATTCCGAGTCACGTGGCGATAGAGAATCTGACAAGGCTTTGCTTGTGGCTGGAATTGCTCAGGGAACGGTACAATCGCCTTTATGGCGATGCGACACGCGAGGGACAGTCCCCCTGTAATTCGGTCGCTGCGCTCCCTGCTCACAGAGGGGACAGTCCCTGTGTGTCACAGGAAATCCCCGTCATCATCACATCAGGGTATCGGAGCGAAGAGGTGAATCGACTCTGTGGTGGGGCGAAGGGCTCCAATCATTTGACGGGTTGTGCCGTAGACATCCGTTGCGCAGGACCGGAGCAGATGATCCGCTACGCCTGTATTCTGCTTGATACAGCCGATGAGAACAACTGGGAACTGGACGAACTGATCCAAGAGAAGCGAGGCACCACCTACTGGGTGCACTTTGCCGTGCGCCCCAAGGACAATCGGAGGAAAATTCTCTTCGACTGCCGGTAAAAAAAGAGGGGGGGCGCCGAATGAAGCGCCCTCCCCCTCTTGATAAAATTATAATGTTTTGGTATACTGATTTACTCGAACATCTTACCCACACGATGGACGGGATCGTAACCCTTCCACTTCCAGAGTTTCGACATGTCTTCAAGTGTCTTACCCTTGGTTTCGGGAACCAGTCGCCAAACGAACAGGGCTGCGATAACGCAGATGAGGCCGTAGAGTCCGTAGGTGAACCAGTGGCCGAAATCGTCACCTTCGGTCAGGTGCATGTTGAACATCGGCACGAAGGTGGAACTGACAATGAAGTTGAAGATCCACTGGAAAGCCACTGCCACAGCCACTGCCTGACCACGGATGGTGTTGGGGAATATCTCGGCGATGAGCACCCAGCAGATAGGACCCCATGAGAACATAAAGCATGCTGAGTAGAGGAGCAGTGAGGCAGCGGTAACCAGCGCTAAACTCTCATTGCCGAAGGTGATGGCTACACCGAAGGCTCCCAGGGCCATACCCAGCGAACCCCAGATGAGCAGTGGCTTGCGTCCCCACTTCTCGACAGTGAAGATGGCCACGAGTGTGAATGAGATATTGATGATACCCATGAAGACCGTCAGCATCATCGGGTCGTTCATTCCCATATCACCGAAGATACGTGGTGCGTAGTAGAGCACGGCGTTGATACCTACAGCCTGCTGGAACACACTGAGCATGATGCCGACGAAGATACACAAGGCACCGTAGGTCATGATAGGCTCTATCTTGATCTTGATGGTCTCCTTGATGCGCTGCAAGACATATTCGCCACGCTCGCTACCATTGATGCGTTGCAGTATTTGGAGGGCCTTGTCGTTCTTGCCGACAGATACGAGGTAACGTGGGGTCTCTGGCACGAAGCAGATGAGCAGGGCGAAGAGACCTGCGGGTACGGCCTCGGAACCGAACATGTAGCGCCAACCGGTTTCCACCGTCCACACGGCTCTCGGATCAAGGGCAGCGAGGCCTTTGCCCATATCTTCAACCAGCGGCTGGATATGGTCGCCAAGGATGAAGAAGTTGACGAAGTAGACCACCAACTGACCGAAGATGATGGCGAACTGGTTACACGACACCAGCATGCCACGGATGTTTGACGGTGCGACCTCACTGATGTACATGGGGCAGATGGCTGATGCCAAGCCTACACCAATACCACCGATGACGCGGTAGATATTGAACATGATGAGCAATGAATAGGTCGGGTGACCATACTCAAAGAAAAGAAACTCCGGGTCCATTGAGCCGAGGGCTGAGATGAAGAAGAGGATACCAGCGATGATAAGCGACTTCTTTCGTCCGAGGTTCGTAGCCAGGAAACCAGAGAATGCCGAGCCGATGATACAGCCGATGAGGGCTGAGGCAGAGGTGAAACCGTGCCAGCCGTCGGTGTAGGCGAAATCCTTGGATTCCATGAAAAATGCCTGGAGACCCTTCTCGGCTCCGGAGATCACTGCGGTGTCATAACCGAAGAGCAGGCCACCGAGCACGGCGACCATCACGATACTAAATAGGTAGAGTTTGCTACCCTTTTCTGATTGTTGATTCATAATGTTATTGTTATTGAATAATAATTTGCATCTATATCTCGGTTTTTGGAAAATCTGTGCAAAAATACGGTTTTTCTGTGAAAACACCAAATATTTTGCGTATTATGCGTATTTTTTTTGCAGGAAGTTTGCTTGTGTCGTGTTTTTTTTCTACTTTTGTAGCAATTTCTAAAAGGAGACTCTAAAATGAAACGACTATTTGCCCTGGTGATGTCGTGCACCATATTGGCCGTTGCCGGTGCCGGCGTCATTCCTGATATGAAGTTCAGACGACTTGACACCCGTGAGGGATTGTCGAATTCGATGGTGAGCAGTATCCTGCGCGATTCGAGAGGCTATGTGTGGTTGGGGACAGGCTACGGACTGAACCGTTATGACGGCTATCGGATACGTACTTATTTTTCGTACGACAAGGATACTACCTCGCTGCGGAACAATCGTGTGGACGAGATACAGGAGGGCTATGGCGGACGGCTCTGGCTGAAACAGGGTATGAACTACTCTGTGTATGATCCGGTGACGGAAAAGGTGGATCGTACGCCTTCCCGCTGGTTGAACGAACAGGGAATCATCGGAAGCATTGAAAGTCTTCATCTTGACTCGAAGAAAAACTATTGGGTCAAGACCTACGAGGACGGCTTTTATTATTACGACCCTGTCACCAAGAATTTGAAGCACTTCAAGTTTGGCTATGGCGAGGACGAGTTCCCCAAGGAGTTTGGCGTCTCGGCCTATACGGAGAGTAAGGAGGGTATGATCCTTGTCTCTACTTATGGTGAATTGCTGTGTATCGACGGCCCCAACGGAAAGGTTGTCTGGCGGAATGACCATGTGAAACGTGCCCTGGATGCCTACAATGACTATTGGGTGACTACGGACAAGGAGGATAATATCTGGGTCATCACACACTCTACGGGTACTTATATTTATATCAAGAAGGAGAACCGTTGGTACACCTCACTTACCGAATTGATGAGGGCCCGAGGCTTTGAGAATGTGCCTGATGATATCCTGGTCTGGGAAGTCTGCTACGATGCGAAGGGACTGCTCTGGGTGGCTACGGACCACCTCGGCGTACTGGTGCTCGACTTCGGCAACAAGGAGTGGCGCCAGTTCACCAATGTCAAGGGCGATGACACTTCGTTGCCAGATATAACCATCAAGCATCTGTATCTCGACCAGTTGGGGCGTATGTGGCTCGCCAGTTATAAGAACGGTGTGGCCATGTGTGCTGAGGCCTTGTCGAACTTCAAGAGTCTCGCCATAGGCGATATCAACACAATGACCGAAGACAAGCAGGGCTACTACTGGCTGGGACGTAATGACGGTGGTATCATCAAGATGGATCCGAAGACCTTGGAGCCTGTGGAGACCTTTACAAAGCAGAGTCTTGGCGTACCCAGCGATATCATCGTAGGCAGTTATGCTTCCAAGGACGGTAGCCTGTGGTTTGGTACATACGAAGGAGGACTGCTACAATATAAGAACGGGGTTTGGAAGAATTATCGCGCCTCAGATCCAGGCAGTGCCTTTATGACCAATAACATCTGGGGCATTACTGAAGACTTGTGGGGAAACATCTGGGTAGGTGTGCTCGGCGGCGGTGCTGTCAGAATCGATAAGCATACAGGACAGCAACGTTCATTCACGACAGAGAACTCTGTGCTGAATACCGTCTGGACCAATAGCATCTCTACGGCCAGCAATGGCTGGATTCTGTTGGGTAACTCCGAATATTACGCTCTGATTCATCCTGGCAACTTCAAGGTCATCAACGGAACCTTCCCGCAGGACAATTCGTTGAAAGCCATTACTGTCTCGACGGCTACCACGCAGGCAGTCTGGGACAGTCGGGGACTGCTCTGGCAGTGTTCTCCCTCAGGCGTGGTCATCTATGACCGCAAGACTGGGCAGAAGACGCTGCTCGACATGAAGTCGGGCCTGTATGGTTCCAATGCCGTCTCTGTTACGGAGGATACCCGTCATACGATGTGGGTGGCCACCGATCACGGTCTCTCTAATATCACGCCCCAGAAACAGGAAGACGGTAGTTGGACTTTCACCATCCGTAACTTCAACGACAGAGACGGACTCCAACCTGGGCCATTTAACCAGCGTGCCATTTTCTGTTCCCGTAATGGGGAACTGCTTCTGGGTGGTCAGGACGGACTGGATATCATCAGTACCTTGAAACTAGGCAATGGCGACAATCAGGAAAAGCCGATATTCAGTGGCCTGGTGCTCTTTGATCAGGAGGTGGAGGTCGGTGTGCCCTATGATGGCAGGGTGATCCTCGATGAGGCGCTTGATATGCAGCGCAGGATTAGACTGCATTACAGTGAAAACCAGTTTACGATACACATGGCCTCGGATAATGGTGGTGTAAATAATGCTACGCGTTTTATCTATCAACTGAAAGGATTCAACGACAAATGGATCAAGACGACGGCTGTCAATCCAGACATTACCTATATGTCACTCCCCCCTGGCAGTTATACCCTTTGTGTGCGTATGTTGAAGGATGACGGCACGATGGGTGAACAGGAGAGTCAACTTGACATTATCATTGACTCTCCGTGGTACACTTCGTGGTGGGCGTGGACGCTCTATGGCCTGTTGTTGGTCATAGTCGCCTTCATATGGAAAAATGCAGCGAGGATCATGGCTTATTTGAAGTTATGCCGTAGTCGTCGTGAGATTCAGGAGAAGCCCTCGGAGAAGACACCATCCGATGAGGAAAGTATCGAAGAAGCAGTGCTGATGAACGATGATGAGTGATTCTTTGAAAGCTATGACAAGTATGAAGAAACTAATAACCCTGTGTCTGTTTGCCGTTAGCCTCAGTGTAACGGCCCAGATTTCTATGATCCCTGATATGAAGTTCCGTCGTTTGGATACGCCTGATGGACTGTCGAGTTCTCAGATCAATAATATATTCAAGGATTCCCGTGGATATGTGTGGATAAGCACGCCGTATGGTCTGAACCGCTATGACGGCTATCGCGTCAAAACCTTCTATTCGAACCAGCGTGACACTACCACGATGCGTGATAACTATTGTGACCGAATCTACGAGGCTTACGACGGCAGGTTGTGGATGAGACAGGGCATGGGTTATTGTGTATATGACCCTGTGACGGAGACCTATGAGCGCAAGGTTTCCAGGGTATTGGCCAAACTTGGAATTAACTGTAATGTGGAGTGGCTGTATATCGACTCGAAGAAGAATATCTGGGTGAAGGATTTTGAGAAGGCCATCTATTGCTATCATCCTCAAGCCAAGAAGAACAAGATCACCACCATCAAGATGGGTTACGGCTTGAACGAGTTCTCTCCCAATTATGGCATTTCCACAGTGGCTGATTACGGCGACAAATTACTGGTGGTCACCAACAACGGTGAACTTGTGTGCCTGAATGGTGATAAAGGTGAGGTAGAGTGGGTGGACAATTGGATGTATGAAGCGAGTGGAATCGATAGTCAGGAGTACCGGGTCTACGTCGACAAGGACATGAATATATGGTGTAACGTGCTGTCTTTGGTGTATATCCATGAGCATAAGACCAAGAAATGGTATACGATGTTAGACTATTTGGCCATGAAAGGTGTGGAAGGCGTACCTGCGGGGCTGCAGGTATGGAGCCTCCTTGTCGATAATAACGACTATCTCTGGCTGGCATGCGATCATGACGGACTCGTGGTTATTGACATGAAGAACAAACAGTGGAAACAGTTCCTGAACAATAAGCATGACGAGACCTCTCTCAGCGACAATACGTTGCGTACCCTTTATTTAGACAACAGGAACACGGTCTGGATAGGAACCTATAAAAACGGTGTTAATCAATATATCCCTGGTGTTTCCAGTTTGAAGAGCATCGAACTTGGAGACATTACCACCACCTGCGAGGACAAGTACGGTAACTATTGGTTGGGTACCAACGATGCCGGTATCTTTGTTTATAACCCCAAGACCAACGAGGTGGTGAACCACTTCACGAAAGATAATAGCGGGCTGGCCAATAATATCATCGTGGGCTCTTGGCCTGCCAGTGACGGTACTATCTGGTTCGGCTCGTATAACGGTGGTCTGTCGCACGCTTTCCTCTCTGCTTCGGATCACACACAGGCTACAATCATCAATGTTCAAGCAACAGGAAAGCCTGATGAATTGGCGAATAACAGTGTGTGGGCCCTGAATGAAGACAAGTGGGGGCGTATCTGGTTCAGTACCCTTGGCGGTGGTTTACAGATGTTTGATCCCAAGACCAAGAAATACACGACGTGGGATTCGAAAAATACCGTTCTCCCAGGCGACTATTTGAACTCCCTGAGTTGGAACAAGAAAGGCTGGCTGATGGTGGGCTCCGCCTATTACTATTCGCTGGTGAACCCTGTGACGCGCAAACTCATCAACCAGGTGATTCCTGAGAATCCCAATGTAGTAGTGACTCCTGGCTCGACAACCTATGTCATTGAGGATAGTCGTGGACTGATCTGGCATGGTTCTAACATAGGTATTATCGTCTACGACCAGAAGACCAAGTTCCAGACACTCCTCGACATGACAGACGGTCTGTTGGGCTCCAGTGTCAACTCCCTGTTAGAGGACAAGAAACATAATATCTGGGCTGTGATGGATCATGGTGTCTCGCGCATCGTCCCACAGCAGCAGGAGAATGGCGAGTGGCATTTCTCTATCCGTAGTTATAACAGTGCCGATGGCTTGCAGAAAGCCACCTATAATCAGCGTAGTATGTGGCTGACCCGTGATGGTAAGGTGCTTATTGGCGGACAGGGCGGACTCGATATCATTGATCCATCCTTGTTGCAGGATAAGAAGAGCGATGAGCGTCCAGTATTCAGCGGACTCCAGATATTTGACCAGGATGTGGAAGTGGGTCGTGAGTTTAAGGGGCGTGTCATCCTCGATGAGGCACTTGACGTGTGCCGTGAACTTACCTTAAAGCACAATGACCAGTTTACCATTCAGTTGTCTACCAATAAGGTGGTTGTCAATAACCGTAAGCGGTTCGCCTATAAGTTGGAAGGTTTCAACGACAACTGGGTGAAGACATCGTCCCTGAACCCGAATATCACCTACAACTCGTTGCGTGCTGGTTCCTATACGCTCTACGTGAGAATCCTGAATGGTGATGGTACGTTGGGCGAGGAGGAAAGCCAATTGGAGATTACCATCCTACCACCACTTTATCGGACACGCTGGATGATTCTGCTCTACATGCTGATCATTGCTGGCGGTGCTTGGCTGTTTGTGAAGTGGTATCTGAAGAAACAGAAAGAGAAAGCCGACATGGAACAACTCCAGAGGGAACAGGACAAGCATCAGTGGATGAGTGAGATGCGTGCCCAGATGATGAAAGAGAGTCAGCAATACCAGAAGGCTAATATCAAAGGGGAGACGTTTGAGATCATCCATGAGTCAGAGGCCGTCGACGACCAGAAGTTTATGACATCCGCAATGCCGAAGTTGGAGATTCATCGTAGCGAGGGCGATATTGTGGCCTTCTTGAAGGGTCTCTGCGACAACTACAAGCCGTTGGAAGACAAGAAACTGAAACTCACCTTTGGCTCACCGCAAGACTCCATTCTCATGGCTTTCGACGAGGCGCAAATTCGCAAGGCTTTCGAGATACTGATGAGGAACTCTGTAAAATTCGGACCGTCTCTTTGTAAGATTCAGGTGACGGTCTTGAAACCCTCAGTCGATCGTGTGGCTATCCTGATGGCTGATAATGGCATCGGTATTCCCGAGGAACACAGAGCACACATGTTCGAGCCTTTCCTTGGTGATGAAGCCGAAAATCTCGGACTCGACAAGGTGAAGCAGATTGTGGATGCTCATCATGGTACGATAAAAGTCGATGACAATCCTGGTGGTGGAACGGTGTTTACCATCTCGCTGCCGATAGAGGATCCGGATATCGAGGAGGCTGTGATTATTGAAGACGAATAAGATAAACTAAAACAAAATGAATAAAATGAAAAAACTACTATGTATGGTGTCTGGTCTGTTGCTGACGGGAATCTCTTTCGCAGCAGAGGTGCAGACCAATGGGAACACGGTGACCATCCGTCCTGACGAAGGTCAGGCCAAAGTAATCCGTTTGGAAGTGATGAACAATAACATTATCCGTGTACGGGCTACCTCGAAGGAGGCTCTGCCGGAAAAGCCGGCCTCACTGATGATCGTGCCACAAGCGGCACCTGCAAAAGGCTCGTTCTCTGTGAGTGAGGAGGGTGACAATGTGGTGGTAAAGGCTCAGAACGTGAAAGCGGTCGTGTCGAAGGCCACAGGCGAAGTGATGTTCTATGATGCAGAAGGCAAAGTGTTGTTGAAAGAGGCCAAGGACGGTAAGCAGTTCTGGGACTTCACGGTACCTGAGCGCGAGTTGGGTATGAAGACGGGGTTCACTGTGCCTGAGGAAGCAAAGCATGGGCTGACATGGCAGATGAAGTTCGACAGTCCTGACGATGAGTCTTTCTACGGACTGGGTCAGCATCAGAGTGAGGAGTTTAATATGAAAGGTAAGAATGAGGACCTGTTCCAGTATAATACAAAGGTAAGCATTCCATTTGTGCTCTCTAATAAGAACTATGGTATTCTTTGGGACTCTTACAGTTATTGTCGTTTTGGAAATCCCAACGACTATCTGCAACTGAACCGTGCTTTCCGTCTCTACGATAAGCAGGGCAATAGGGGGCACCTCACTGGTACATACATCGATCGCATGGGTAAGAAACTGGTGCGTGATGAAGATTCCATCTATTATGAATATGGTACACCTGCGAAGTCGGAGATAGCGTTGAAAACTGATAATGGTGGCATCAAGAATTTCCCCAAGGGTTTACAGTTGGCAGGTGCCAATGTGATTTACGAAGGTTTTATTGAGCCGAAATGCTGCGATGGAGGTCGTTGCGACTGCAAGGGCAACTGCCAGTGTAAGGGTCAGAAGGAATTGTTCCAGTTCATTCTCTATTATTCAGGCTATATCAAGGTCTATATCGACGGCAAGGAAGTGGTGCCAGAGCGTTGGCGCACATCCTGGAACCCCAATGCCTATAAGTTTGAGGTGACGATGGAGAAGAAGAAGCGCGTCCAACTGCGCATCGAGTGGCAGCCAGATGGTGGTGAGGCCTATTGTGGTCTGCGTGTGGCTGAGCCCCGTAGTGATGAGGAACGTGGCAAACTCTCCGTGTGGAGTGAGATGGCGAAGGATATGGACTATTACTTTATTGCCGGCGAGAATCTTGATCAGGTGATCTCTGGCTATCGCACTTTGACAGGTAAGGCCAGCCTCTATCCCAAGTGGGTGCTGGGCTTCTGGCAGAGTCGTGAGCGCTACAAGACGCAAGACGAGATCGAAGGTACCCTCGCAGAGTTTCGTAAGCGACATATCCCCATCGACAATATCGTACAGGACTGGAACTACTGGCCCGAGGACCAGTGGGGCAGTCATCAGTTTGAGGCTTCTCGCTATCCCAATCCCCAGCAGATGCTCGACAATGTGCATCAGATGCATGGACGCTTTATGATCTCCGTATGGCCCAAGTTCTATTGCAATACTGACAACTACAAGGAACTCGATGCCAAGGGGTGGATGTATATCCAGTCGCCTACGGATGATATTCACGACTGGGTGGGGCCTGGTTACACAAATGGTTTCTACGATGCCTACGATGCCGACGCAAGAAAGATGTTCTGGCGACAGATGGACGAGAACTTGTATACCGGATTATCCGGACAACCGGGCAAATCCGGCTCTCAGAGTTATGTCGATGCTTGGTGGATGGATGCCTCAGAGCCGAATGTGCGTGACTGCACACCGATGTGGTATCGCAAAGCCCTCAGCGGTCCTACGGCCTTGGGTACATCTACTGAATACTTCAACGCTTACTCTACAGTCAATGCCGATGCCATCTATAATGGTCAGCGTTCAGTTTGGAAGGGAAAGGCGAATGAGCCTCGAGTGTTCCTGTTGACTCGTAGTGGATTTGCTGGTGAGCAGCGTTTCTCTACTGCTACGTGGAGTGGTGATATCGGAACCCGTTGGGAGGATATGCGTGCCCAGATGACGGCAGGACTCAACTACTCGATTTCCGGTATCCCCTTCTGGGGTATGGACCAGGGCGGTTTCTGTGTGGAGAACCGCTATGTGGCAGCCCAGCAAATATTCGACCGCACAGGTCAGGAGAACGAAGACCTGAAAGAGTGGCGTGAGTTGCAGACACGCTGGAACCAGTTTGGTGCCTTCATTCCTCTTTTCCGCAGTCATGGTCAGTGGCCGCTTCGTGAGATTTGGAATATTGCGCCTGATGAGCATCCTGCATATAAGTCGTTCGTCTATTATGACAAGTTGCGCTATCGCCTGATGCCTTACCTCTATTCGATGGCTGGTTGGGCTCATTTCAGGGACTATACCCTGATGCGTGCCTTGGTGATGGACTTCAACGGTGACAAGGAAGTAGAGAATATCGGCAACCAGTGGATGTTCGGACCTGCCCTGATGGCTTGTCCTGTAGGTTATTACAAGGCTCGTAATCGTAGCGTCTATTTTCCGGAAAAGTGTGGTTGGTATAACCTCTATACCAATGAGTACATTCAGGGAGGTCAGCGCCTCGTGGTCGATGCACCATACGAACAGATTCCCGTCTTCGTCCGTGAGGGAGCCATTATCCCCTTCGGTCCTGATATGGAGTGGAGCGATGAGAAACCAGTGGAACTCATCAACCTCTATATCTACGCTGGTCAGGATGGCACCTTCCAACTCTATGAGGATGAAGGTACCAACTACAACTACGAGAAGGGCAAGTATGCCACCATCGATATCACTTACGATGATGCCTCGAAGACGGTATCCTTCTCTGCACGCAAGGGTCAGTTCCCAGGCATGTTGAAGAACCGTCGCTTCAATGTGGTGCTGATTACGAAGGACCATCCGAAACCACTGAACCTCGAGAATCCAGAAGGCGTGATGGTGAACTACAATGGCAAGGCTGTCACCTGTAATCTGTAAACAAAAAAAATATCGAAATAGAAAAATGAAAAAGGTATTAATCTTGATTTTGAGTGTGCTCTTCTGCTGCGGCACTGTTGTGGCCCAGGAGAAGAGTGATTTACAAAAACGCGCGGAAGCCGTAGACCCCAGTAAGAACATTGCCTCGGCCCGTTCCTTGTTTATCCATGCTTTCAACGACTATTATAACAAAGGTCAGATCCATCAGGGCGTGGAGTGTGCCGTCAAGGCAGCGGGCCTCTATTACAAGGAGAACTACTGGAAGGAAGCCTTCGACTTGTTACGCCGTGCTGATGAAACCGTCAACGCAGGGAAGCAGTCGGCTGCTGAGAAGGCAGCATCGCACTATCTGGTCACCAAGGAGCGTGTGCAGATGTATATCAAACTGCGGAAGAGTGAAAGTGCCAAAGATCAGTTGAATACCTTGGAGGCTTTGGCTAGTCAGGCCAGCGATGAGAACATCAAGAATGACTTGCTCTATACGAAGGCTATCTACTATTACACCTTCGGGATGAATGCCCTAGGTAATGCCGTCTTTAAGGAGATGGCCGATAAGTTGACGGCTTCGAAGAACTATGACAAGGTAGATGAGGTCTACCAGACACTGATTGCCAACGGCAGGAAGAGCAACAATGCCAATCTGGTGGCTCAGTCGTATAGCAACTATATCGCCTGGAAGGACTCTACGGATGCAATGAAGCATGCTGACGAGATCAGTGCGCTGAAGAAACAGATTGCTGACAATGAAGCATCCATCTCAGAGAAAGACAGTTCGTTGACAACCCGTCAGGCGATTATCATCGGACTCTGTATCCTGGCTGCTGCGCTGGCTGCTGCACTGGTTATTGGCGGTATTGTGCTACTGCGCTTTATCCTCCTGACCCGTAAGCAGAAGAAAGTCATCAAACTGGCTAACGAGAGCAATGCCTTGAAGGCTAAGTTTATCAGCAATATCTCTGCCCAGTTGGAGCCGACGCTGCAGAAACTCGACAGTCGTGTGCCGGAGGTCAAGGCCCTGTTGGACTTCTCCAGTCATGTGCAGACACTGTCGGAGTTGGAGAATGCCACTTATGATTCTGCCGAATTGGAAGACACACCGATACATCCGTTCTGCGAGGGACTGATGGATCAGATACGCGATAAGGTGAAGAATGACGTCACGCTGACGGTGAATGCCCAGAAGATGAGTGCGAAGATTCACAAGGAATATGTTTCACACATCCTGCTGCATCTGTTGAACAATGCGGCAGAGTATACGCCGGAGGGTGGCACCATCTCTCTGGATTTCAAGAAGCGTGGTCCGCATACACACCAGTTCCTGGTGTCCGACACGGGTGCTGGCATTCCGGAAGAAAAGCGTGAGGATGTGTTCAAGCCCTTCCTTGAAATCCACGACCTCACCACCGGTGACGGACTCGGATTGCCTATCTGTAAGCAGATGGCCTTGAAGATGAACGGCGATCTTGACATTGATCCCCAGTTTACCAGAGGAACCCGCTTTGTACTTGATTTACATGTGTGATGTATGAGAAACAGGTTGATATTTTTAGCCGTTGCGGTCATGGCGATCCTGACTGCACAGGCGAGAGACAGACAGTGCTTTGACAAGGACTGGCGCTTTATCTTAGGCGACTCTGCCATCATGGCCAGGGTGGATTTCGATGACAGCAGTTGGCGCCGTCTCGATGTGCCTCACGACTGGGCCATCGAAGGTGACTTCTATGTGGGTAATCCCAGTGGGGCAGGCGGTGGTGCGCTGCCAGGCGGTGTCGGCTGGTACAGGAAGAAGTTTGAAGTGAAGAGCGAGGAGGTGAAAAGTGAGAAGTTCTTCCTGGAGTTCGACGGTGTCTATATGAATTCCACCGTCTATGTGAATAATAATAAGGTGGGATTCAGGCCTTACGGCTATTCCAGTTTCGAGTACGACATTACACCCTACCTGAAGGAAGGGCGCAATGTGGTGGCAGTGCGTGTGGACAACTCCGATCAGCCCAACTCCCGCTGGTATAGTGGCTGCGGCATCTATCGCCATGTGTGGCTGACGAAGACCCATGCCGTACACGTAAAGCACTGGGGCACCCATGTGGTGACAGGTGTCGACAAGGGCCGTGGTACGGTGACTATTGAGGTGGATGTCGAAGGCAACGGCACGGTAGAGAATACATTGATAGCCCCCGATGGCCGCATCGTCGGCAAGGCAAAGGGCAGGAAGTCATCCCTCACCGTGAGAAACCCGATGCTCTGGTCGTGTGAGACCCCTAATATATATAAGGTACGTACGGATATTAAGGTGGGCAATAAGATCGTGGATACCTATGAGACCACTACGGGTTTCCGTTCGTTTAAGTTTGATGCCGCCACAGGCTTCTGGCTCAACGGCAAGAATTTTAAACTCAATGGTGTTTGTGAGCACCACGACTTCGGATGTCTGGGTGCAGCCCTGAATGAAGATGCCCTGCACCGCAAACTCTCGAAACTCAAGGCGATGGGTGTCAACTCCATCCGCTCCTCGCACAACCCACCAGCACCGGAGTTGCTCAATATGTGCGACACGATGGGACTGATCGTCATGGATGAGAGTTTCGATATGTGGCGCAAGAAGAAGACACAAAATGACTATGCCCGCTTCTTCGACGAATGGCATGAACGTGATCTCACCGATCTTGTGGTGCGCGACAGGAACCATCCTTGTATCCTGATGTGGAGCATCGGTAACGAGGTGCTCGAACAGTGGTCGGGAGCAGGGGCTGATGAACTGACCTTAGAACAGGCAAACCTCATCCTGAATGCCGCCCACGATGCCTCGACGCTGGCGAAGGACGGTGAACTGAGTCCTAACTCTATCCTGACCATCCACCTCGCTGACATTATCAAGCGCAACGACGGGGCAGACCGTCCCATCCTCGCAGGCTGTAACGAACCCAGTCCCAACAACCACCTCTTCAAGAGTGGAGCCATCGATATCATCGGTTTCAACTATCACCACCAGTGGGTGAAGGATGTGCCGAAGAACTTCCCTGGCAAGCCCTTCATCTTCTCGGAGAGTGTGTCGGCCCTGCAGACGAGAGGCTACTACAAGATGCCATCCGACGTCGTGACATGGGCTCCGCAGGAGTGGTATCTCCCCTATACCGACCCCTCGTATATGTGTTCGGCTTATGACAACATGCATGCCTCATGGAGTTCGACCCATGAGGAGACCTGGGATGTGGTGAAGCACACGCCCTATGTCGGCGGACAGTATATCTGGACAGGTTGGGACTATATCGGCGAACCCACGCCCTATGGTTTCCCGGCACGCAGTTCGTACTTCGGCATCATCGACCTGGCGGGTTTCCCCAAGGACTCCTACTATATGTATCAGAGCGAGTGGACGGAGACGCCTGTGCTGCACCTCTTCCCCCACTGGAACTGGTTGCCGGGTGAGACCATCGACATGTGGTGTTACTATAACCATGCCGACGAGGTGGAACTCTTCATCAACGGCAAGAGCCAGGGTGTGCGCCGCAAGACCGCAGAGAATCCTGAGGGCCGCTATGACATGCACCAGACGAAGGCTAAGTTGAATAGTGAATATCACGTCGGTTGGCGTGTCACTTTCGAGCCTGGCGAGGTCAGGGCCGTGGCCCGTAAGGACGGTAGGATAGTGGGTGAACAGACCATCAAGACCGCCGGTGTGCCTCAACGGATTCGCCTGACAAAGGACTATGTGGGTAAGACCACCACTTTCGTGAATGTCGAGGTGGTGGATAAGGATGGTAACCTCTGTCCGTTGGCCGAAGACCAGATCTACTTCTCCGTCGATGGCGATGCAAAGATCATTGGTACCGATAACGGTTGCCAGACTTCGATGGAGAATTTCAAGGCTCCGCAGCGCAAGGCTTTCTTCGGCAAGTGTATGGTTGTGGTGACGGGTAATGGTTCTGTTACCGCCAAGTCGCCTACGTTGCAGTCTGATATGATAGCGGTTACAACTAACAAATAAGGAATATGAAGCAGTTGTTGTGCGTGATGCTGATGCTTGGCGGTCTGACGACAGCCAATGCGCAGATCCAGATGAATGCGGGAGTGCAGTACCTGCAGTGTATGCAGAAGGATATGTCGACGGACTTCTATGATCTGTCGAATACCTATTTCCTGGCCGATTCGCTGGTGAGTTTTGATACGTCGAAGGGCGAGGGCCTGGTGCAGTGGAAACGCTACAGACTGAGTCCGCGACAGGCGTTCAACCTGAACGGCTACTGGCCTGTGCGGATGCAGATGCTGGATTTTCCCGATGCGGCGTATGAGAACGACCCGTTGCTGAAAATCAAGATAGACTGGATCTCGCCAAGAACGGCGAGGATCAGGATGCTGACGACACCGGTGGAGCCGAAGGATACGGATCAGGACGATGTGATGTTCTGCGACGCTTTTAAGGCGAATCAGGCGAATCACGGGGACAGACCCCGTGATCTTCGCTCCGCTACTATCACAGGGGTCAGTCCCCATGATTCGAGTCCCCATGATTCTGATTCGCGGGAGGCCATTTCATATCGAACGCAGTATGGCAGTATCGAGATTCAGAAATACCCCTTCCGCATTGTGATTAAGGATGCAAAGGGAAAGGTGCTGACGCAGACGAGGCATCTGATTGATAATGACTCGACGCAGGTGAAACTGTTGCCATTCTCATTTATCAAGCGCGGTTCTGACAACTCCCGCAGCATCAATCCCGTCTTCCTGTTGTCGCCAGGCGAGCGCATCTATGGCTGTGGCGAGTCGTTCACCTCGCTCAACAAGGTGGGGCAGAAGGTGCATCTCTCCGTCACCGACCCCCAGGGCCCTGAGACCGATGGTCAGTACAAGCCCGTGCCCTTCTATTTCTCGAATCGTGGCTATGGCATCTTCATGCACACCTCCGCCCCGGTGACCTGCGACTTCGGTGCCTCGTACATCGGTGCACAAAGGCTGTTTATGAGCGATGAACTGATGGATTTCTTCGTGTTCTTCGGTGAGCCGAAGGATATCCTCGATGAATATACGAACATCACGGGTAAGTCGCCCATGCTGCCCCTTTGGAGTTTCGGCACGTGGATGAGCCGTATCACCTATTTCTCTCAGGAGGAAGGACTGGAGATCGCCCGTCAACTGCGTGCCCACAAGATTCCTTCCGATGTCATCCACTTCGATACAGGTTGGTTTGGTGTCGATTGGCAGTGCGACTATGAGTTTGCCAAAGAGCGCTTCCCCGATCCTGTCGGCATGCTGAAGCAGTTGGCAGCCGACGGTTTCCACACCTGTCTGTGGCAGTTGCCTTACTTCACCCCCAAGAACCGTTTCTTCCCTGAGATTATCCAGAAGGGCTTGCACGTGGTGAATGCCACTGGAGGCATGCCCGTGGAGGACGCCATCCTCGACTTCTCGAACCCAGAAACCGTCAGCTGGTATCAGTCTAAGATAGAAGGTCTGATGCGGCAGGGTGTTTCTACTATCAAGTGCGACTTTGGCGAGGCAGCCCCCTACAATGGATTCTACCACAGTGGCAAGGGCGGACTCTACGAGCACAACCTCTACCCCCTGCGCTATAACAAAGCCCTTTGGGAAGTGGTGGAGCGCTCGCATCCCGGCGAGGGCGTCATCTGGGCGCGCTCAGCCTGGGCAGGCAGTCAGCGTTACGCCCTGCATTGGGGTGGCGATGCCGCAACGAATAATATCGGTCTGTTAGGCGACCTGCGCGGCGGACTCAGTTTCGGTCTCAGTGGTTTCTCCTTCTGGAGCCACGACATGGGTGGTTTCGTCACCGCCTCGCCGGAGGATATCTATCGCCGTTGGTTGCCCTTCGGTTTCCTGTCGAGTCACACCAGAGCCCACGGAGCCCCTCCCACGGAGCCCTGGCTCATCTCGGAGAGTTTCACGAAGGCTTTCCGCGAGTGTGCCGAGATGAAGTATAAGTTGATGCCTTACGTCTATGCCCAGGCAAAGGACTGTTCGGAGCGCGGTCTGCCGATGGTACGTGCCCTGCTGGTGGAGTTCCCTCACGATCCGGGTGCCTGGCTCGTAGAAGATGAGTATATGTTTGGTTCGCAGATCCTCGTGGCTCCCCTCTTGGAGTCCGGCAACGAGCGCATGGTCTATCTGCCTCGTGGCAAATGGATTGACTACCAGACGGGCAAGGTCTACGATAGTGGCTACCAGACCATCCAGGCCGGCAAGATACCCGCCGTCATCCTTGTGCGCGACGGTTCGCTGATACCCCATGCCCCTTTGGCACAGCGTACGGATCAGATCAACTGGAACAAGATTGAGTGGAAGGCCTACAAGGCTGCTGCCAGGAAGTGCACAGGACTCTTCTTCAAGCCAGGCGACACGGCACTCCAGACCATCGAGAAGTAAGCATCATATCTGGCCGGACTCCACCATGAGTACGACACGTTCGGTGAGACGGTCCACCCCTTCGGCGTCATAGCCTTTCTTCAGGCTGGCGCCGAAGGCCCAGGCGAAGGTCTGCCAGAATCCGGCACGGAAGGGACCCATGAAGGCCTTGATCATCTCGTAGGATGAAGAGTGGCATTCGCGGTCAATCAGTTTGATCAGCAGTTTGCCTTGCGAGTAGGTGAGTTTCTTCATCCTCGGCTTGTAGGTCTTGAATATCTCGTTCTCCACCTTCTTCATGTGTTCTTCCTTTCCTTCCTTTGTGGGAATGGTCTCCAGAACCTCTGTCGTCTCGTAGAGCAGTTGCTTGGCTTCCTTGGCTATCGGTAGCACCTTCTTCACGTTGGTCACCAGTCGCATATAGGCCTGTGCCTGTTTTTTGTTCTTGAAGGTGAGTTGTGGATAGACATAGACGTTGTTCATCTCCATATACTGGATGCTGTCACCCTCGTGCATCACCTTGCCCACTTTCACCGTTGGTACAAACGCGGGGGAGTCCATCTCTGCCAGCACCTGTTCGGCAGTCAACTTCTGCTCTTGGGCAGAAGAAGTGAGGAGTGAGAAGTGAAAAGTGAGAAGTATCGCTATCACTCGCAGATATGTGCTCGCTTTTGTCATTACGGGTGCAAAAGTACGCAGTTTTTCCGAATAGATGATAAAAAAGCATGGCTTTTTGTGTTTATTTCAGAAAAAAGGAGTATCTTTGCAGAGATTTTAATGGTCAAACTTAAATTTAAGGATTATGAGGACACAAATCGTGTTGTTATTCATGTGGATGTCGTGGACTGCGCAGGCGCAGTCAGGACACGAATGGGAAAAGTATCTGAACGAGGTGATGACGGCAGAGGATGCGGGCAGTGTGACATGGGAGGACACCTACGACCTGCTCTGTGAACTGGAACAGCATCCGATGGACATCAATCAGGCGACGCGGGAACAGTTGGAGCAGTTGCCTTTTCTCTCAGCGCAGCAGGTGGAGGAGATGGCGGAGAATCTCTACCGCTACGGGCCGATGAAGTCGTTGGCGGAGTTAAGGATGATTCGTTCGCTCGATGATAGCAGGCGCAGGTTGCTTACCTGTTTTCTATTTATAGGGGAGGACGGAGGATTAGGGGGGCAGGTCCATGATTCGGGCTTTGCCCAGAATCACGCGACCTATCCCCCTGATCTTCATCACGAACTGATGGCAACAGGCCGAATCCCCTTCTATGAGCGGAAGGGCGATGCTGGTGCCTATCAAGGTTATCCGTATAGGCATTGGCTGCGATATCAGTTGACGTATGGCGATCAGTTGAAGGCTGGTATCGTGGGGTCGCAGGATGCGGGCGAACCATTCTTCGCCGGAAAGAACCGGCTTGGCTACGACTATTATTCCGTCTATCTGCAACTGAATCACTGGCATTGGTTGGAGACGCTGATATTAGGCAATTACCGTGTGTCGATGGGGATGGGGCTGATCATCAACAATAGTTTCGGACTTGGCAAAGTGTCGATACTGCAAAATATGGGTCGTCCGACGAGTACTCTCCGTGCCCATTCCTCCCGTTCTTCCGACAGTTATCTGCAAGGAGCGGCGGCTACCGTGAACATAGCCAAAGGACTGACGGCAACGGGCTTCGTTTCCTATCGGGCGATGGATGCAACACTCAACAGCGACGGTACGGCAGCAACAATCCTCACCTCAGGCTATCATCGTACTGAGACGGAACTGGAGAAAAAGAACAACCTGAAGAATACAACCTTTGGCGGGAATATCCGCTATCAGGCCAACGGCTATCATGCAGGACTGAATGTGGTTGCAACCCACCTGAACCGTGAACTGAAACCCAACACCTCTGCACTCTATCGTCAGTACTATGCGCAGGGCTATGATTTTCTGAATATGAGTGCCGACTATGGTTATGTGCATCACCGCTTCTCCGTGAACGGCGAGACGGCCCTCAACCGCGACGGGGCTTTGGCTACCATCAACAGTGTGAGTCTGCAACTCAGCAGCGAGTGGAGTCTGATGGCACTTTACCGTTTCTATTCCTACCGTTATACCTCGCTCTATGCCAACAGTTATAGCGATGGGGGCAGTGTGCAGAACGAGAGTGGCATTTACTTTGGTGCCACCTGGCAACCCTCGCCGTCGTGGAAACTGATGGCCTATACAGACTTCGCCTATTTCCCCTGGGCCAAGTACCAGATATCACAATCATCTCATTCTTGGGATAATCTCCTGCAGTTATCCTATACCAAGAAGCGTTGGACGTTTGGGGGGCGGTATCGGCTCCGCATTCGACAGAAAGACAATGAGGACCAGACGGCACTCTTTGGCAGAACAGAACATCGGGGTAGGGTGAGTGCGGAGTATAGTTCTGTATGGAGTAGCAGGACGCAGGTTGACTTCGGTTTTACTTCCTTCAAAACGCATGAACGGGGATTGATGGTGAGCGAGACATTAGGCTTTACGCATCGTTGGCTGCGACTGAATGGCGGGATGGGGTATTTCCATACCGACAGTTACGACAGTCGCGCCTATCTCTATGAGTTGGGACCGCTCTATTCTTATTCTGTAATCCAGTTCAGTGGCGAGGGCATCCGTTACTGGCTGATGGTTCGTGCCAATATTGGCAAGCGCCTCATGCTGACGGCCAAATTTGGCACCACCAACTATTTCGACCGCTCCACCATCGGCAGCAGTTATCAGCAGATCAACCGCTCCTCCCAGACTGACCTTGACCTGCAGGTGAGATGTAAGATTTGAATATTTACACTGGGGGTACAAGTGCTTTGTACTGCCAGTACAGAACCTTTGTACTGGCAGTACAGAAGCCTTGTACCGCTGGTACAACAGTCTTGTACGATGATAAAACCTTATGATTATCTGCCTTAGATAAGCGATTGGTACAGGTCGATGACTTGTGAAGCGACATCGCGGCCTTCGAAGCGGCGGATGTATTCGCGGCTGCGGCGGATGCGCTGTTCGCGACCTTCGGCTCCGCGCAGACTTTGGCGGATGGCGTTTGCCATGCCTTCGGCATCATCGGGGGATACATAGAGTGAGTCGGGGCCTCCGGCTTCCTCTAAGCAGGAACCCGTGCAGGCCACGACAGGGAGTCCCATGCTGATGGCTTCGATGATGGGAATGCCGAAACCTTCGTAGCGGGAGGGATAGACGAATGCCTCGGCGCCAGCATAAAGGGCGGGTAAGGCCTCGTCGGTCACACCGTGAAGGATGCGGACACGGTGATCCAGACGGTTTGCCTTGGCGTAATCAGTGACTTGATCCGTGTATTTCGTATGGCGTCCTACGATGACGAGGCTGATATCCTCAGGGAGATAGGGTAGGGCCTTGACTGCCAACAGGATATTCTTACGGGCCTCGATGCTGCCGACGCTGAGGATGTAGCGGGGAATCACGGGGACAGTCCCCATGATCTTCGCTTCGCTGCTATCACGGGGACAGTCCCCGTGATTCGGAGCACTAAAGCGGGGGGCGAAACTCTGGTAGATGACGGAGATGCGGCTTTCGTCGACACCACCCAGTTCGATGATGTCACGCTTCGTACATTCGCTGACGGCGATGATATGGTCGGCCTCGCGGATGGTCTGACGGAACTTCCAGGCGTAGATCTTGGTGTCTACCCAGTGATAGAACTCGGGATGGCGCAGGAAGATGAGGTCGTGGATGGTGACCACGCTCTTGATGCCGCTTTTGCGAATGCCGATGGGTAGTTCGCCAGAGAGTCCGTGATAGAGTTGTACGCCGTCGCGCTTTAAGTCGCTGACGATACCATAACTGCGCCAGAGTGATTTGCCAAAGGGCAGACGGGTGCTCTGGGGGTAGCAGAACGAGAGGTTATCGTGGCTGATGACTTGTCCTCGAAGGTCGTCCCGACCCTTATCGGGGGCGTAGAGGCGCAGAATCCGGGGGACAGTTTCGCTGCAACGGGCAATATCGTTGACAAGTGTCCGTCCGTAACTGCCAAGTCCCGTTCCGTTGCGCACAACCCGCTTGGCGTCGTATCCTATGATGAGTTGTTGGTTCATTTGCTCTTGAAGTGTTTGAATACGAATCTGACGAGTACGAAGTTCGTGGGGACGGCAATGGCATACACGGCGATGGGAGCCAGTTCGGGACTGAGACCAAGCCAGAGGAAGAAGTTGAGCAGCACCATGTGCAACAGGTAGTTCGTCAGATGTGCGCCACTGAATCCTATGCCGTTCTTGGCAGAAGTCTTCTCCTTAAAAGTGTAGTGGGCAGAGAGGTAATAGTTGACGAGGAAACTCAATATGTAGCCGATGGTGTAGGCCACGTTCACATTCATCCAGTGCATCAGCACCCAGTAGATGCCGTAGTGGATGGCAGTGGAAATCGTGCCCACAACACCGAAACGTATCAGTTCGCCAAATGTCTCTTTTTTCATCACCTGTGCCGAATTATGCTGCAAAGATATAAATAAAATCTGCATATTCAGTTACAATTCACAAAAAATTAGTACCTTTGCACCCAAATAACATAAATAATTTGGAACAGACAATGAATTTCCTTGATAGAAACGAGTTTAATTTCGAGCCGAGTGACAAGGTGGTGGAAGCCATCAAGAACTTCGACCCGAAGACATTGTGCTTCTATACCCGCATCTACGATCAGGGCAAGAAGAGTGTGATCAGTGTAAGGCTGAGTGAGATTTACGGCGTGCCTGAGGAACAAGTGCTGCTGGCCTACGGCGGTGAGGATATCCTGAAGAATGCCATTCATTACTATCTGATGAAGGGCGACAACAAGAAGATCCTCATCCCGGAGTTCTCGTGGTGGTACTATAATAAGGTGGCCAGTGAGTGCTA
>JAFWTK010000235.1 GCA_017518935.1 Prevotella sp. | reverse complement strand
TGAGCCGATGATCAATATGGGCACGTATCGGGTGTTTATAGATGCCGATGATCCGTATGGTTGGGAGGTCATCTCTGAGGATGAGATGCCCAGTGCGCAGTGGGAGCATACGCTGCTGATGACGGAACACGGGGTGGAAGTGCTGTCGTATTAAGAAGTGATAAGTGAAAAGTGAATAGTGAAGAAGTTTATATATTGGCGATAGAGTCGAGTTGCGACGATACGTCGGCGGCAGTGCTGAGGAATGATGTGCTGCTGTCGAACGTGACGGCTTCGCAGGCGGTGCACGAGGCCTATGGTGGTGTGGTACCGGAACTGGCTTCCAGGGCGCATCAGCAGAATGTGGTGCCCGTGGTGCATGAGGCCATCAAGCGCGCAGGCATCACCAAGGAACAACTCTCGGCCGTTGCCTTTACCAGAGGCCCCGGTCTGATGGGGTCGTTGCTCGTGGGTGTGAGTTTCGCGAAGGGCTTCGCCAGAAGTCTGGGCATTCCGATGATAGATGTGAATCATCTGCAAGGGCATGTGATGGCGCACTTCATCCGGGAAGCGGAGAGTGGGGATGAAAAATCCCCATCTCAGCAGTCAGGGATTGCAAAACCCCTCCAACAGGGGATTCCGCCGCTGCCGTTTCTTTGTCTGTTGGTAAGTGGCGGCAATTCGCAGATCGTGAAGGTGAATGCCTACAACGATATGGAGGTGCTGGGACAAACCATCGACGATGCGGCTGGCGAGGCGATTGACAAGTGCTCGAAGGTGATGGGGCTGGGTTATCCTGGTGGCCCGATCATCGACCGTCTGGCCCGTCAGGGCAATCCGAAGGCCTTCCATTTTGCAGAGCCGAACATCCCCGACCTTGACTACAGTTTTTCCGGGTTGAAGACCTCATTCCTCTATTCTTTGCAGAAATGGGTGGCTGAAGACCCTGACTTCATCGAGAGAAACAAGAGGGATATTGCAGCCTCATTAGAATGGACGATCGTGGATATTCTGATGAAGAAACTGAAAAAGGCCGTTAAGCAGACTGGTATCAAACATGTGGCGGTGGCTGGTGGCGTGAGTGCCAACAACGGACTACGCAATGCCTTCTACGACGCCCAGAAACGCTACGGATGGACAATATACATCCCCAAGTTCAGTTATACCACCGATAATGCCGCGATGATTGGTGTCGTTGGCTATTACAAGTATCTGGACGGTGAGTTCTGCAGCATTGATGCCCCAGCCTTTTCCAAGGTTACTTTTAAATAAAATGTAAATTGTAAATCGTCAAATTGTATATTCTATGATGGATTTTGAAGCTAAAGTTATCAGCAGGGAAGTAAGTGAACTGCTATGGGAAATGGAAAAAACAGTCAGTACGGCGGAAAGTTGTACGGGAGGCCGCATCGCAGAAGCCATTATCGCCGTGCCTGGCGCATCGAAGTATTTCAAGGGTGGCATCATTTCATACGTGGATGAAATCAAAGAGTCACTGCTGGGAGTCGATCCTCGGGTGCTGGAAGAACAAACTGCTGTATGCGAGGAAGTTGCCAAGGAGATGGTTATCGGTGCCTGTAAAGCACTTAATACCAACTATGCCATCTCTGCCACAGGTTTTGCAGGACCCACAGGAGGCACGAAAGAAATACCTGTAGGCACTATCTGGCTGGCCTGCGGCAATGCGGACAGGATAGCGACAATAAAAGTGGAGGAGGATCACGGTCGGGACATCAACCTCGCCATCGCCACCAACAAGGCGATGCAGTTGTTTCTAGACTATCTGAAGGCCGAAAATCTTGAGAAAAAAGAGTTGGAAGGTTAAAAAAACATAAATCACCTCTTAATTCTTAATTCTCAATTCCAAATCTCGATTAAAATATGTACCTTTGCACCCTGTTTGGAATAAGTAGTTAAAAAGAACAAGTAAAAAGTAGATAGAAATGTCTAAAGTTTGTCAAATTACAGGAAAGAAGGCACAGATAGGTTGTAATGTGTCTCACTCAAAGCATCACACAAAGAGAAGTTTTGATGTCAACCTGTTCAGCAAGAAATTCTACTATGTAGAAGAGGGTTGCTGGATTCAGTTGAAGATCAGCGCCGCTGGCCTTCGTATGATTAATAAGGTAGGTCTGGATGCTGCATTGAAGCAGGCTGTTGCCAAGGGATATGTAGATTGGAAGGACATTAAAGTGATAGGAGACTAACGACGATGGCAAACAAGAAAGCAAAAGGTAACCGCGTCCAGGTGATTCTGGAGTGCACCGAGATGAAGAACAGCGGACTGCCCGGCACAAGCCGTTATATTACGGTTAAGAACCGTAAGAACACGGCCGAGCGCCTGGAGTTGATGAAGTATAACCCAATCCTGAAGAAGATGACTCTTCACAAGGAGATTAAATAAGCAAGACTGAAGTATGGCAAAGAAAACCGTTGCTACCCTCCATGAAGGTTCAAAGGATGGTCGCGCTTACACAAAGGTAATCAAGATGGTAAAGAGCCCCAAGACTGGTGCTTACATCTTTGACGAACAGATGGTTCCTAACGAAGAGGTTAAGGACTTTTTCAAGAACTAATATTCATTTATAGCATAAAAAGAGAGGTTGCAAAGCAATTTGCGACCTCTTTTTTTTGCGATTTCATCGAAATTTATTAATTTTGCGCTCAATATGGGAATATTTGGTTTTTTCAATAAGGAGAAGAAGGAAACGCTCGACAAGGGTCTGGAGAAGACCAAGAGCAGCGTGTTTGATAAACTGGCGCGTGCCGTCGCTGGAAAGTCGAAGGTCGACGATGATGTCCTCGACAATCTTGAGGAGGTTCTGATTTCCAGTGACGTTGGTGTAGATACCACGCTGAAGATCATCGAGCGGATTGAGCAGCGGGTGGCCCGCGACAAGTATGTATCGACCTCAGAACTGAACGGTATTCTGAAAGATGAAATCGCTGCGCTGTTGGCAGAGAACAATTCCGAGGACAATGACAACTGGGACTTGCCAGGCGACCATAAGCCCTACGTGATTTTGGTGGTAGGCGTAAATGGTGTCGGTAAGACGACTACCATCGGTAAACTCGCCTGGCAGTTCAAGCAGGCTGGTAAGAAGGTTTACTTAGGTGCTGCCGATACTTTCCGTGCGGCTGCCGTGGAGCAGTTGTGTATCTGGGGTGAACGGGTAGGGGTGCCTGTTGTCAAACAGCAGATGGGCTCCGACCCTGCTTCTGTGGCCTTTGACACCCTTTCCAGTGCCAAGGCTAATGGGGCTGATGTCGTGCTGATAGATACGGCTGGACGCCTGCACAACAAGGTGGGCCTGATGAACGAGTTGAAGAAGATCAAAGATGTGATGAAGAAGGTGCTGCCCGAGGCTCCCGATGAGGTAATGCTCGTGCTCGACGGCTCTACAGGGCAGAATGCCTTTGAGCAGGCCAAGCAGTTCTCGGCTGTGACCCAGATCACCTCGTTGGCCATCACCAAACTCGACGGTACGGCGAAGGGTGGTGTGGTCATCGGCATCAGTGACCAGTTGAAGGTGCCTGTAAAGTATATCGGACTTGGCGAGAAAATGACCGACCTGCAACTCTTCAATAAGCGACAGTTTGTAGATTCGCTGTTTCAAGTAAATCGTTAGTTGTGAAAAAGACGATTGACATCATATCGCTCGGATGCTCGAAGAACCTTGTGGATAGTGAGGTGCTGATGGGCTTGATGGAGGCCAACGGCTATCAGTGTACCCACGATAGCGATGACCCTCAGGGCGAGATTGTCGTTGTCAATACCTGTGGCTTCATCAATGATGCCAAGGAAGAGAGCATCAACACCATCCTGGAATTAGCCCAAGCCAAGACGGAGGGACGCATCGAGAAACTCTTCGTGATGGGCTGTCTCTCAGAGCGTTATCTGGCAGAACTGGAGGCGGAGATTCCTGAGGTGGATGGTTGGTATGGGAAGTTTAATTACAAGCAACTGCTGAAAGACCTCGAAGGTGAAGAGTTTAAGGTCTGCGAAGGATATCGTCATATCACCACGCCGAGCCACTATACCTATATTAAGATTAGTGAGGGCTGTAACCGTCACTGTGCCTACTGTGCTATCCCGTTGATTACGGGAAAGCACCAGAGTCGTCCGATGGAGGAGATTCTCGACGAGGTACGCCATCTGGTAGGCCAAGGCGTCAAGGAATTTAATGTCATTGCCCAGGAACTGACCTATTACGGTGTGGATATCGACGGCAAACAGCATATCGCAGAACTGATAGAACGGATGGCCGACATCAAGGGCGTGGAGTGGATTCGTCTGCACTACGCCTATCCGACACATTTTCCATGGGCTCTGCTCCGGGTGATTCGTGAGAAACGAAATGTCTGTAACTATCTTGACATCGCCTTACAGCATATCTCCGACAAGATGCTGGACAGGATGAAGCGCCACGTCAGCAAACAGGAGACCTACGACCTCGTGGAGCGTCTGCGCCAGGAAGTGCCAGGCATTCACCTGCGTACGACCTTGATGGTGGGTTTCCCGGGAGAGACGGAAGAAGATTTCGAAGAACTCCTGGCCTTCACCAAATGGGCACGTTTTGAACGGATGGGTGCCTTTGCCTATTCGGAGGAAGAAGGAACCTATTCTGAACAGCATTACACAGATGATGTACCAGAGGAGGTGAAACAGCAGCGACTCGACAAACTGATGCGTATCCAACAGAGAATCAGTGCTGAGGTCGAGGCTGAGAAGATAGGCACCATCCAGCGTGTCATCATCGACAGACTGGAGGGCGATTACTATGTCGGACGGACGGAGTTCTGTTCTCCGGAGGTCGACCCGGAGGTGCTCATTCCTGTCAGTGAAAAGGAACTGACCATTGGAGCATTCTATCCAGTGAGGATTACCGACTCTGAGGCATTTGACTTATATGCAACCACAATCACATATTGAAATATGAATAATAAAGACTTCATTGCAGAACTGGCCGATAGAACGGGCTATTCAGTGGAAGAAACACAGAAGATGGTGGATATCGTGATTGAGACGATGGGAGACCATTTTCAAGAGGATGACTCTGTGTTGATACCGAATTTTGGGACATTCGAAGTAAAGAAGAAGATGGAACGCATCATGGTGAATCCTTCTACTGGGCAGCGGATGCTTGTTCCACCCAAACTTGTGCTGAATTTTAAGCCGAACGTCGGTTGGAAAGAACGTGTAAAGAGTGGAGGAACCGAGTAATGGGAAAGATCTCGATAAATGAACTGGCTGTTGTGCTCATCGAGCGCAAAAACCTGAAAAAGAAGAGTGCCTCTACGTTCGTCAATGAACTGTTCTATCTGATTCAGAAAGGACTGGAACAGGATAAGTCGGTAAAAGTAAAAGGGTTAGGCACATTTAAGATTATTGATGTGGATGACCGTGAGAGTGTGAATGTGAACAATGGGGAACGGGTCTTGATAGAAGGTCACAGCAAGATTACATTTACGCCGGATGCCTTGATGAAGGAACTGGTGAACAAGCCATTCTCCCAGTTTGAGACGGTTGTACTGAATGAGGGCGTAGACTTTGATCAGGAACCAGAACCGGAACCCGAGCCGGATTTGCAGCCGGAGCCTGCCATAGAGCCGGAACCGATTGATGACGTTGATGCTTCAATGGCACCGTTGGTGGATTTCGTCACAGAAAATGAACCGCAGATTTCACCTGAGCCCGAACCCGAGCCTGTTCCCGAACC
>JAFWTK010000234.1 GCA_017518935.1 Prevotella sp. | reverse complement strand
GGATGTTTCGCCTCCAAGTCCTGTAACTCATGCATCAGAAAGTCGAATTCCTGATCGCCGATGGTAGGTTGGTTCAGCACGTAGTAACGGTAGTTGTGCTCGTGCAGTTCCTTGCGCAGTTGGTTGATTCTCTGTATCTCGTCCATTTTCGTTGCCGATTTGTGTGCAAAGGTATGCAAAAAAAGTGAAAAGCCACTCGGTTTTCACTTTTTTTGCATAACTTTGTCCCCCGTTATGTGGATGATGCTTCGTGTGATACCCATCATGTGGCGGGCTGTCCGTCCGAGTAGGATCGTGGACATGCCTGCTGTGGTGAACACCTTCTGGTTGCCGAAGGGCTACGAGGGACTGACTTTCTTCGGACAGATCCTCGCACCGTCGCAGGCTGAGGCAGACCGTTTCAACAGCGGCTATTCAACGATGAAGAACCACGAGATGATCCATCTGCGTCAGGCTCAGGCCTGTGGCGACTCATGGCTGCGCTTCTACCTATTATATATATGGTACTGGGTGAAAAACAGAGCCTGTCTGACGTTTTGCTCTGGCGGACCTGCCATCCGCCGAAAAATGAAACATGCTGCGTATCTGCTAAACCCCTTCGAGATCGAGGCGTATGCAAGGATGAACGACTTAAATTACTTGAAGGGGGAAGCGACGGAATGGCGAAAGTATGCCAAGATGTCCCTCAAAGAACGAATGAAACTTTACAACCATAGTATATGAACAAAAAACTTCAGGCGCACAGCGCCATCTTCTTCGCCAACACCATCTTCGGACTTGGCGTACCCGTAACCAAACTGTTGCTCGACGAGTGGGTGACACCGATGGGCTATATGGCCTCTCGCTCTCTCGGAGCCTGTATCCTCTTCTGGATCATTGCGGCCTTCCTGCCCAAGGAGAAAGTAGAGAAGAAAGACCTTATCACCATCCTCGCAGGTGGTCTGTTGGGCTTCGTCATCTCACAGACGCTGACGGCTTGGGCACTCGATTACACGAGTCCTGTGTATTTCTCACTGATAGCCACGCTGACGCCTGTGGCTGTGATGCTCTGTGCCGCCCTGACGATTGGTGAGAAGATCACCCCGATGAAGTCGTTGGGCGTTCTGTTGGGTATCGCTGGTGCTGTGCTGATGGTGCTGATGAGTCAGTCGTTAGGTTCAGGCAAGAACGACCTCATCGGTATCTCACTCGCTATCTTGAGTGTGCTCACCTGGGCCGTCTACCTGATTATCACCCGTAATGTGGCTTCGAAGTACTCGCCTGTGACGCAGATGAAATATGTGTTCCTGATTTCGGCGATTGTCACGGTTCCCATCGCCATTCCTGAACTCCCTGCCAATGCGCTCTACACCTCGGCATGGGGCTGGGACGGTGTGTTGGAGATGGCCTTCATCGTCGTCTGTGCCACGGCTCTCGGCTATTTCCTGATTCCTTTCGCCATGAAGTATCTGCAGGCCACGACGGTCTCCATCTATACCAACCTCCAGCCCGTCATCGCCTCGTTTGTTGCCATCTGGCTCGGACAGGATGTACTCACCTGGGACAAGCCCGTTGCGGGTATCCTTGTCCTGCTCAGTGCCTATATCGTCACCGTTGTAACTGCTAAGGAAAAATGAAACATCTGAGATTCTTGATGGTGGCGCTTGCTTTTGCCGCCTACGTTCCGATGATGGCCCAGAGCCACCAAGTAAAGTTGGAAACTACCGCTGGAAATATCGTGCTGACGCTCTACGACGATACGCCCCGGCACCGTGATAACTTCCTGAAACTGGTTGGTGAACAATTCTATGACTCGTTGCTCTTCCACCGTGTCATCAAGAACTTTATGATTCAGGGTGGTGATCCCACCAGTCGTCATGCCGAACCTGGTGTGATGCTGGGCAATGGCAGTCTCGACTATACTGTCGAAAGTGAGTTCTTCGATGCTGAGGGTCATCTGCTGCATCCCCATCAGCGTGGGGCGGTGGCAATGGCTCGCGAGGGCGACAGGAGCAATCCCGAACGTCGTTCTGGGGGGTGTCAGTTCTATATCGTCTGGGGACGCACCTATTCTACTCAACAACTCTACCAGATTGGCGATAAGGT
>JAFWTK010000233.1 GCA_017518935.1 Prevotella sp. | reverse complement strand
TTCCTTCAACCTAAAAAACAAAGCCGATGTGGTGCTTGACTTTCAGGGGAAGATTGACGGAGAAGTGTATGTCGAGAAGAAAAAGCGCAAGGTGTCTACAAAGAACGATCATATCATCGTCCCAGCAAAGTACCTGAAACCTGGACCTGTCACACTGACATTCCTTTTTACATCCCAGAATGATGCCTTAGAGCGCCACAACGACTATCTGCTCACCCGTTTTGCCACCCATAGCATCAGTTCCGTCTTCCCCTGTTTCGACCAGCCTGACTTCAAGGCAAAGTTCAGCACCCAACTCAATGCCCCAGAAGGATGGAAGACAATCGTATGCGATGAAAGCAAGCCTCTGCCTTCCTATCAATATTCGTTTATTGCAGGCAACTTCCAGGAAATGAAGTCCAACCATGACGGCTATCTACTACGTGCCCTCTACCGCGAGACAGACCCTGCCAAGGTGCAACAACTGGAGAAGATCTTCGACGAGACTTCTGTCTCACTAAGATGGATGGAGGACTATACAGGCATAAAGTATCCTTTCAAAGAATGCGCTCTGGTGATCCTGCCCGGTTATCAGTTAGGATGTACAGACTATTTGGGCTTCATCCTGTTGGACGACCAACACGTCTTCCTTCGCAATGCCCCTACCAAAGAAGAGATACTCAGCCGCACGGAGTTCATGGCCCATGAGACAGCCCATCTCTGGTTTGGCAGTATGGTGAACCTAAAAAACCCGGAGGAGGAATGGGCCGAGGAGATCCTGACCAACTTCATGGCCTCGAAGATTACTCGCCGCCAGTATGTCAAGGCAGACCATGACCTCAACTTCATCAGGACTTACCAAGCCCAGGCTATGGCCGTTGACCGTACAGAAGGTACCCACCCCATCGCCATGCCCCCCGACAAACTCGACCATACCACCATGCTCAACGACCCCGTCGTCTACAACAAGTCAGCGGTTATGATGCGGATGCTGGAAGACATTATTGGAACCACCTGCATGCAGAATGGTATCCGTACTTTCCTGCGACACTATTATCTCAAGGAAGCCTCCTGGGACGATTTGCTGGCTGTTCTCGACAAAGAGGAGCCTACTGCCGGCGTACGCCAGTTCAGCGAGGTGTGGGTTCAACAGAAAGGCATGCCTGTCATACACACCACCTATCAGGACGGACAACTCATCATCTCACAGACCGACCCCTTCGGACGTGGCCTCTGCTGGCGACAGAAGTTCGATGTGTTAGTCATCTTCAACTTAGGAAGTAGCCGTACCATCCACGTGGATATGCAACAACCCATCATGACCTTCAGGCTGAAGGAAAAACCGAGTTTCATCATTCCCAACTATGATGGACGAGGCTATGGCCAATTTACGCTTGATGACGATTTTGTCACACAACTGCCTCTCCGCCTGATTACCACCCGTAACGACCTGAATCGCTTGCTACTATTAGAAACCATTTACGACCATTATCTGATGGGAAAGGTCAACCCCTCCTATTTCGGAGAAATCTACCGTCTGATGATGAAGGAGAAGAACCCGCTCATCATGTCGACTGCCATCGACCACATGTTTAAGATTGCGTTCGACATGACACCCAGTCAGCGCACCACCCTCGAACTCTGTATGATGGACCTGCTGGGCGAGAACAAGACCAAGGAGTGTCGTCAGACCATTATCCGCAAACTGACCACCAACATGACATCGCCTGATGTGAGACGTCAGATCAGTACCATCTTTGATAAGCATAACGAGCCAACTGTCTTCGATGAGCACGACTATATGAACATGGCCTATCGCCTTGCCATGCTCCAGCCCGAATGTTGGAAGGAGATACTGGATGCTGAGCGCAGTCGGCTGAATACAGAGGAACTGAAAAAAGAGTTCGACTATGTGAGCCAGGCCTGCAATCCTGACGAAAACAAACGGGCAGAATTCTTCAATAGTCTGCTAAAACCGCAGAACCGCCAACAGGAGGCGTGGGTACTCCAAGCACTTGACCTATTGAGTGCCGACATTTACGAGCCACACAATCTCAACTATATTACCACAAGCCTCTCTTCGCTCAAGGACATCCAGAAGAGCAGCACAAAATACTTCACCCGCGACTGGATGAAGGCCGTACTTGCCCACCACAAGAGCGTAGTAGCAAAGCAAAGCGTGCAGAACTTCCTCTCTGCCAACCCCAATTATCCTGATGATCTCAAGAATAATATTCTGGAGGCAGCCTGGACGCTCCTGAATCAGGAACCCTATGTAGAGAAAGAAAAACCGGTTATCGTTAAGGCAAAGACCACTAAGAAAGTGGCAACTAAGAAAACAACCAAGAAGAAATAAACAATAAATAACAAAAAAGATATGATACGTTTCTTTCAGACCCCACAGAAATCCGTGATTGCCACAGAGGTCGATCACGCACTGAGTGAACAGGAAATCAAGGAATTAAACTGGCTTTATGGCGAGGCCACACTATTGGATGCAGACAAACTTGACGGATTCTTCATCGGCCCACGCCGCGAGATGGTGACGCCATGGTCGACCAATGCCGTAGAGATTACGCAGAACATGGGTATTCAAGGCATCAGCCGTATCGAGGAGTATTTCCCCGTTGCCAGCAAAGATGCCGAATACGACGAGATGTTGCAGCGTATGTATAACGGCCTGAATCAGGACATCTTTACGATTAACATCCAGCCAGAGCCTATCAAGTATGTGGACAACCTGGAAGAATACAATGAGCAGGAGGGACTGGCCCTCAGTCCCGAAGAGATAGACTATCTGCACGGACTGGAGAAGCAGAACGGTCGTCCCCTGACTGATTCTGAAATCTTCGGATTCGCCCAGATTAATTCTGAGCACTGCCGCCATAAGATCTTCGGCGGCACCTTTATCATCGACGGCAAGGAAATGGAGTCCAGCCTTTTTGCGATGATCAAGAAAACCACACAAGAGAACCCCAACAAGATTCTTTCGGCTTATAAGGATAATGTGGCTTTTGCACAGGGGCCGGTGGTTGAGCAATTTGCACCAAAAGACCAGAGTACGAGCGACTGGTTCCAAGTGAAAGATATTGAGAGCGTCATCTCACTGAAAGCAGAGACACACAACTTCCCTACTACCGTAGAACCCTTTAACGGTGCCGCTACTGGTACGGGCGGTGAGATCCGCGACCGTATGGGCGGTGGCGTCGGTTCGTGGCCGATTGCTGGTACGGCTGTCTATATGACGGCCTATCCTCGTCTGACTGATGATGAAGGCGCTGCCCGCGACTGGGAGGACATTCTGCCCGTTCGTCAGTGGTTGTATCAGACACCACAGCAGATACTGACAAAAGCATCGAATGGTGCTTCTGACTTCGGTAATAAGTTCGGCCAGCCGCTAATCTGCGGTTCTGTGCTGACATTTGAGCATCAGGAGGGTAAGGAGAAATATGCTTACGATAAGGTCATCATGCTGGCTGGCGGTGTAGGCTATGGTACCAAGCGCGACTGTCTGAAAAAAGAGCCTCAGAAAGGCAACAAGGTGGTGGTCGTCGGTGGTGATAACTATCGCATCGGACTGGGTGGTGGTTCAGTCTCATCAGTTGATACGGGTCGCTACAGCAACGGCATCGAATTGAATGCCGTTCAGCGTGCCAACCCCGAAATGCAGAAACGTGCCTACAATCTGGTGCGTGCCCTCTGCGAGGAGGATGTGAACCCCGTTGTATCCATCCACGACCACGGTTCTGCCGGTCACCTGAACTGCCTTTCTGAACTCGTTGAGGAGTGCGGTGGAGAGATTGATATGACCAAGTTGCCTATCGGTGACAAAACCCTTTCAAGCAAGGAGATTATCGCCAACGAGAGTCAGGAGCGTATGGGCTTGCTCATCGACGAGAAGCATATCGAACATGTCCGTAAGATTGCCGAGCGTGAGCGTGCCCCGCTGTATGTGGTCGGTGAGACCACTGGCGATGCCCACTTCTCGTTCAAGCAAGG
>JAFWTK010000232.1 GCA_017518935.1 Prevotella sp. | reverse complement strand
TGAGAATGCAGGTTTCAAGGCAGGAGATGTTTATCAGGCTCTGGCAGCAGCAGGTAAGGCTCTCACCGTTAAGGAGATTGCCAAGGCTGCAAAGATTTCAGAGGAGGAGACTCTTCTTGGTCTTGGTTGGCTCTTCAAGGAGGGCAAACTTGCTAACGATGGCGAGAAAGTTACATTGGCATAAGTCCATTATTAACGTAGCATAAAAGAGGGTCGGTAAGCACTGGTTTTACCGACCTTTTTTGTCCTTATGACATACGACCGTCAGATATTGCAGATCCTTACCGAGGTGGGAGAGAGGGGCATCAACGTCCAGTTGTTGGCCAAGCATCTCTATAACATGAACTCCACCTTGTTTTCTTCGCCAGATATAGAAGAAGTGCGGTCTTATGTCCAGCAATATCTTCTGAGGAATTCCAAATCCGCCCAGTCGCTGATAGAGAGTACTGGTCGTCGTGGCTATTACCGTCTGAACACCCAGAACAATGCCGATGCCCGTCAACTTCTGTTGGCGTTTCGAGAGCCTGAGGCAGAAGAAAAAGAAGAGAGACCCGCAGTGGATCTCTCGTTGAGTCTGTTTGACTGATTCTCAGTCAGATTTCCTTATAGACTTCTTCGTATAATTCCAGCAAGTGTTCCGCTGTCTGTCTCCAGGAGAACAGCGAGGCCTGGTGCAGTCCGATCTCTTCCTGTCGGCTGTAAAACTCCGGGTCATTTTCCAGTTGCAGCATCTTCTCTGTGATCTCGTCAGGATTTTCCGGATTGATCAGGATGGCATTCGGTCCTCCGATTTCCGGCATCGACGATGTGTTGGATGTGATGACGGGTGTCCCACAGGCCATCGCCTCCAACAGTGGGATTCCGAAACTCTCCCTCAACGACGGGTAGAGAAATGCGAAGGCATTATTATATATATAAGTTAAGTCTTTGTTCTCGATATAGCCAGGCATGACAATCATATGACGGATGTTCTCAATCTTATTACGCTCGATGATATAATCCAGATACTGCTCGTCGAGATCCGCCATCAACAGTTTGCGTTTATACTCCGATTTCTCTAAGTATTTTGAGTAGGCGATGAGTGTCCGTTCCGTATTCTTCTTTGGATCCGTATTACCAAGAAAGAAGAAATAGTCAGGATCATCGATATATTTCCGATAGACAGTCTCGATATCCTCTAAGGGCTTGAACCAGTCTGTATAGCCATTATGGATCATGGCAATCTTCTCATCAGGAATTCCCAGCGTATTGACGATATTGTTCTTTTCAAAGTTCGATACGGTGATGATGCGCTTGCATTTCTTGAGAATCTTCGGCACCACCATCTTGCGATAGTACCAGCCCATATTCTGGTAGATCGACTCGTTCATCCGGTCTCTCGGTTCCAGGAAGATGATGTCATGTAGCGTCAGGATCATCGGGACTTTACACCAGAGCGGTGCTGTGTTACTGGTACAATGCAGCAGTTCAATATTCAGTTCTCCGACTGCCTTAGGCAGCGCATATTGCTCCCACATCGGATAGAAGCCATTGCCAATCTTAATGACATGCACATTGTGCGAGTCGTTCAGACAATGGTCTTCGCCAGGAGCCACAAACACAAAGAACTCATGTCTTGTGTTCATCTTCTGCAGTTCCTTGATCTCCTGTAGCACCACATAGTCCATGCCGTGCTTGTTTTTTCTGAAAATCCTCTGTGCTTCAATTCCGATTCTCATAGTGTCTTGATTATTTTAGCGGGCACGCCAGCCACCAGTGTGTGTGGCGGCACGTCCTTGGTTACTACTGCGCCAGCGGCTACCACCGAGTGATCTCCTATCGTTACGCCAGGTAGGATGACCGCATTGGCTCCAATCCATATATCATGACCAATGGTGACAGGAGTCGTAGAGACTCCCTGTTCGTCAATTCTCATGTCTTTTTCCGTGAAGTTGTGATTAAGGGCCGTAACGGTAATGCCTTGTGCCAGATTCACGTGGTTGCCAATCGTCACAGGTCCGATCACCGTGTTGTGCAGTCCCACCCGGGTATGGTCACCGATGATGACATCCCCCACGGCATTGTTGATACAACTGTACGACTCTACGACACTATAGTCGCCCAACGAGAATTTGCGGTAGGGTGGAGTGTCCATTCGTACAGAACGATGAATCTTCGAGCATCTCCCCCGGTGCTGATAGAGTGGTGCCAGCATCCGGACATACCATCTCGGTCGTGTCTGCACGGGGTTCATGATCAGCCAGTCCACCAGCCTCTTCAGCCTCGGACTGTCCTTGAATTTCCCTCTGATCTCTTCGTTATTCATCGTCATTCATCACTTTTACGTTGACAAAAGTACAAATATTTTTTTAATCTTCAAACAATTTCTTCAAAAATCGTATTCTTAAATTGTCCTGATTCATTAATAAATGATAAAAGCAGGGTAGAAATATCAACTTTTATACAAATAATTTGGTGATAAAGGAAGAAATATCTATCTTTGCATTATGATAATAGACGATGATATTTATGGTAAGTCAAATTCCGAACTCATTATCGAACTCGGAAATAGATTTAAGCAATACAGACTGACATGCCGTCTTACGCAAAAGGAAGTTGCGGAGAGGGCAGGTATTAGTCTATATACGGTGAAATCTTTTGAGAATGGTCGTGCCCTTAATATTACAATGGGAAGTTTTTTCTCCATGTTACGTGCCATCTCCTTTCTTGACGAGGCTGATAAACTTTTGCCAGAGTTACCTCCCAGTCCTTATCTCATTGAAAAAATGAATAAACAGAAACCTAAGCGGATAAAGAATGGACGATAATGTGCTGAAAGTAGTGATTTGGGGGTTGGAGGCAGGCCGCCTGTATTGGAATAAAGAACGTCGTAAGGCGTTATTTACCTACGATATGGATTTCCTTCATCGTCAACTCGATTTGTCACCATTGTCAGCCTCCATATATAGCCCTGCCAGTCAGAAAGGATTATCTCATCCTGGTAATACAGAAAAACTATATGCCGGGCTTCCTGAGTTCATTGCCGATTCGCTTCCTGATCGGTGGGGAAATACCATTTTCCAGCGTTGGGCTGCCAGCCAGAATATCCCTATGCGAAAATTGACACCAGTTGACAGATTGGCATATATGGGAAAAAGAAGTATGGGCGCATTGGAGTTCCAACCTGCCTATGACCACGACGACTTATCTGTTTCTATACAACTATCCTCTCTATATCGTTTTGCAGATCAGATTTTTAATGAGCGTCAGGAACTGTCAATTCCAATAGGAGATGCGATTCACTTGGAGAGCCTGTATAAGGTGGGAACTTCTGCTGGTGGCATGCGCCCCAAAGCCATTATCGCTATTGATGAAAAGACCGGCGATGTCCGCTCGGGTCAGGCAGATTTACCCTCTAATTACACCCATTATATTATCAAGTTCGATGAAGGCAGGGACTTCCCTTTTACGAAGGTAGAGAAGGCATATTACGATATGGCGGTAGCGTCAGGCATACAGATGATGTCGTCAAAACTTGTGGAGATTGATGACAGGTTCCATTTCTTGACTCAGCGGTTCGATCGTGAAGACGGACGCAAGGTGCATACCCAGACTTTAGCAGCGATGAATTCTTTGGCCGACAGTTATGAAGACTTGTTTATTGTATGTAGAAAACTTCGTCTTCCGGCAGACGAGATTTCAGAACAGTATCGGCGCATGGTTTTCAATGTGCTGGCAGGAAATGTTGATGACCATACAAAGAATTTCTCGTTTGTTATGCGAGAAGATGGCGTATGGCATTTGAGTCCCGCATACGACATGACTTTTTCTGTAGATTTGAATGCACCAGCGTATGTTAATCGACATTCAATGACCATCTGTGGAAAAGATCATGATATAACAATAAAGGATATGCTTGATTTTGCCAAAATCAATAGCATTAAAAATGCAGCGGATATAATCGATCAGGTTGTGACTTCTGTATCACGATTCTCTGATTATGCGGTTCTGTCCATGATAGAAGACAAATGGGTATCAGCAATTTCGCAGGTAATTACAAATAAATAATGATGATATGAAGATTCTGTTCCTTGTTTATCATGGTTTTTCGGAGGTCAGTGGCATCAGCAAGAAGATCCATTATCAGGTGAAGGGCCTGCGTGAGAATGGCTACGAAGTCCATCTCTGTTATTATGACTTTGATGCGAATGGTCATCGTTGCCGCTATGTCGATGACAAGGTCATTAAGGATTACGGAACAGGGTCACTTGCAGGTCTTCGTCAGCGCATAGATTTCGATTGTATCTATGATTACTGTAAGGAAAATGGCATCCAGTTTGTCTATGCCCGTTGTTTTCAGAACGCTTCACCCTTCCTGATTCGTTTCTTCAAGAAATTGAAAAAGTTAGGCATCACGGCTGTGACGGAGATACCTACCTACCCCTACGATCAGGAGTTTGATACCTTCTCTCGTCAGGAACGACTTGGTCTGAAGATTGATCAGATGTTTCGTAACCGACTTTATCGTGAGCAATCTGCTGTTGTCACGTTTTCTGATGCCGAAACTATTTTTGGTCAGCGAACCATTCGGATTAGTAATGGAGTAGATTTCGACAGCATCCCTTTACAT
>JAFWTK010000231.1 GCA_017518935.1 Prevotella sp. | reverse complement strand
TGTTCCGCAAGGCTCGTGGTGAGGAAAGCAAGGTGCTCTCACCGCTGAGCATCACTTACGCCCTAGGTATGTTGAACAACGGAGCAGACGGACAGACCCAGCAGGAGATAAACCAGACACTCGGCTTTGGCGAGGCTGGCGCCGATGCCATCAACGCCTTCTGCCAGAAAATGCTGAAAGAGGCTGAGACACTCGATGAAAAGACAAAGTCGCTTATCGCCAATACCATCTTTGTCAACGAGGGTTTGGGCTATGTCCTGCAAGACGACTTTATCAAGAAGGCCAACGACTATTACAACGCCCAGCCGCAGAATCGTGACTTTAATGATGGAGAGACGATGGATGTCATCAACCAATGGGCCAGTGACCACACGGAAGGAATGATTCCCGAAGTGCTCAGTGAAGATACGTTCAAACCGGAGGCAGTGAGTTATCTGCTGAATGCGCTCTATTTCAAGGGCATGTGGAGCAATCCCTTCGATGCGACAGAGACAAAGGATGAGCCCTTTGGCGGTGGCGAAGCGGTACCAATGATGCACAAGACAGACACTGAGTTTGAATATGCTGAGAACGACCTCTATCAGGCCATCAACCTGCCTTACGGCAATGGCGCCTATCGTATGAGCATCTTCCTGCCTCGTGAAGACAAAACTATCGGCGATGTGCTGGATGCTCTCAACGGCAGCAACTGGCAGGTCAATGGCAGTTTCCGTGAAGTAGATTTGAAATTACCTCGTTTCGAGACAGATACCAATCAGGATCTGGTTGACATCATGTCTGCCTTAGGCATGCCTACTGCTTTTACGCATGATGCAGACTTCCCTTATTTCTGTAACGTGCCTGTATTCATCAGCAATATGTTCCAGGTAGCCAAGATCAAACTGGACGAAGAGGGCACTGAGGCTGCTGCTGTCACCGTCATAGAGATTTGGGAAAACGCAATGCCCGATGAACCTGTCAATTTTCATGCCACGCGGCCTTTCCTTTATGTCATCAGCGAGCAATCCACAGGGACCATCTTCTTCATCGGCCAGTATCTGGGAAAAGTTACTACGGGTGTTGCCTCGCCTCGTATACAGAAACCAACGGAAGAGGGTGCCATCTACAACCTCGCAGGTCAGAAAGTCGACGCTTTCTATAAAGGCCTTGTAATCCAAAACGGCAGGAAGTCCTTCCATAAGTAGTATATTAATAGAAAAACAACCCGCCTATCCCGCCTATCCCACACGTAAGAATTTTTACTTTCAGTGTGGGATAGGCGGGATGAGCGGGATAAAAAGTGGATATGACAAGTATGCGCACGTACGTGTTAAGGCATTACTAATTATTGTTCCACCCCTTGGACTTTTTACTACGACGGTACTAACGAAAATTACTACGGTACTATTTTTTGCTATGACAGTACTATTAAACGCTCTTTGTCCTCTGCGTGTCTGTTCCACTCTTGCACCATTCGCAATCCGATTTTCATCCAATCGCCCTCCGATTGTGCCAGTAGGCGCACATTACTGCTACAATAGTGTTATGCCAGATAGAAATAGGCCAAAACCTTTGGTATTTTGATAGATTTTTATTATCTTTGCAACAGAAAACAAGTGACATTAGAATGTTGTTTGAATGGAACGGGATATAGACAAGAGTTTACCCAAGCAAGGATATCTGGACTTCGACGAGTACATCCGTCAAGGAGAGCCAGGGAAAAAAGAAAAGGCAGAGAACTGGCAGACAGCCATTGGCTTACAAGCAGTGGATGGACTACAGGTGTCTGACTATCTGATACAAACGGCACGCCGTCACATAGAGGGCGAGATAACTTCTGCTGAGGTAAGGCAACTCATAAAAGAATACTATTCGGTAAAGGCAGAGCGAGAACCTGACGATGAAGAACGTCAGGAGGCTGACGATGTTTCGAATAACATACAAGAGATACTGGCTGCCAACACCATAGACTTTACCTGCAGAGGTTACATCTCTCTTCATCGGAATATATTTCATGGCGTATTCAAACATGCAGGCAAACTGCGCACTTACGACATTACCAAGAAGGAGTGGGTGTTGGAAGGCGATACGGTGAACTACTTGAACTGGGAAGACTTGCGCCGTGCTTTAGACTACGATATTGAGCAAGAGCGTCAGTTCAGTTATAAAGGTATTTCTCAGGATGAAATCGTTACCCATATTGCCCACTTTGTTTCCGGATTATGGCAGATACATCCATTCGGCGAGGGCAATACCCGAACCACAGCCGTCTTCACCATACAATATCTTCGCTTTTTGGGATTCAAAGTTGAAAATGATCTCTTTGCAAAGCACTCGTGGTATTTTCGTAACGCATTGGTACGTGCCAATTATAAGAGTGCCGTGAAAGGCATTGACTATTCGCCCGTCTATCTGGAACGTTTTTTCCGTAATCTGTTGCTTGGCGAAAAATGGGATCTGCGAAACCGCTATCTGCATATTCATCCTACAACAGAATGGAGCGTACAGCCTAATATGGCTGACCCGACAAGTACAGGACAAGCACCCGACAAGCACCCGACAAGTACCCGACAAGCACCCGACAAGTTTCATACAGAGAATCTCAATATTATCAAACTGGTACAAGTAATAGGTGAGCAGCAGGTCTCTGTAAAAGAAATGATGAGTATCATGGGACTTAAAGACCGCGAGAATTTCCTGAATCTCTATCTGACTCCTGCCATTTCTGCTGGCTTTGTCCGCTTGCTTTATCCAGAATCGCCTCGTCACCCTCGTCAGAAATATTTTTTGACAGTGAAGGGGTTAGCACTTTATAATCAGATATGCAAAGGATGACTCACGAAGAATTGCGAGAGAGGTATAATCCTGAGGGCTCGATGCTGCGCAAGCAGCAGATGAGGATGTTGGAGATCTTGTTGGAGGTGGATAAGATCTGCCGGAAGCATGATATCCGCTACTGGCTTAGTAGTGGTACGCTGATTGGGGCCTTGCGGCATAACGGTTTTATTCCCTGGGACGACGATCTCGACATCGAAATGCTGCGAAGCGACTATCTACGGCTGATGCAGGTTCTGCCTGCGGAACTCCCCAATTGGTTAGCGTTGCAGAACGACGAGACAGACCCCAACTACTTCTATTTCTATGCGAAGGTGCGTGACAGACGTTCGAGGATGCTGGAACAAAACGGCTATGACCGTCTATGGAAGGAACAGGGCATCTATATCGACATCTTTCCGATGGAACGACATCCTATCTGGCTGCACAAACTGACGGAGAAGAGTGTCGGCCACATGTATAAGATCTGGCGCACCAGTACCGATGATGAAAGAGCCATCAAGTCTGTCTGTAGTATATTCAATTTTAACAACCGATACTTCTTTCCTTGCCTGCGTGCCATCCTGTCACAATTCACTTTCGGTTCGAAGGTCATCACCAGTGGCATGGGTATTCCCTTCCATAATCCCCGTTATGCCGAAGAGATCTTTCCACTGACGACCCATCAGTTCGAAGGTTATGACTTACCTGTTCCGAAGGATGCCGACGCCCATCTGCGCCATATCTTCGGCGACTATATGCAGTTGCCTGATCTAGAAAAGTTGACTCCGCACGTGGGAGCGTTAGAGTTTTTTGAGGAAGGTGAGGCACTCCTTCAGGATGACGGTGCCTGCTAATCGCATCACAGTATAATAAAGGATAGCGGCAATTACCACACGACTGATGAGTAACAACCACAAATTGGTGATGCCTTGAGTCACGAAGCCTGTCACTGCCATCACACCTGCTGCTGCGAGGGCAAAGGGAACGATGTCCTTCAGGAAATCCAACAGGCGATAAGTCATTAGTCGCTTCACGAAGAACTGCCACACTAGTACCCATATTATATTTAATAAGGTATAGGCGATCACCATCGTATAGATGCCTTGTCGTCGTAGACCTATCAACAGCCCTATTTGCAGGATGCCCAGTACGACAGTGTTCCAAAGGTAGATATCACTGCGCTTATGACTGATGATGGCATCCGTGAGCAGAGCCGAAAGCGGCATAAAGGCTCCGCAGAAGCAGAGATACGGTAACAGGGAAGCCGAGAAAGCCCATTTCTTGCCGATAGTCAGGACAATGAATTCGTGCGACACCAGTCCCAGTCCGAAAAGCAACGGGAAGGCGATGAATGCCGTAAATCGCACCATCTTTCGGAGCACAGCGAGTTGCCGTTCTTGTTCGTCGTGCAGTCCCACCAGTACCGTCTGATCCACCTGCTTCAACATATTCTGTACCAGCAGGAATCCCTTCGAACTCCACTGATAGGCCTGATTGTAATGGCCTGTGTTCCTCTCGCCGTAGTAGCGGCCCAGCAGTAGATTCATGATGTTGTTGTTCAACTGCGTAAAGATCGCCGACAGCATAATCCTGAAACTGAACGGGAAGAGACGGCGGATGGGTTCGAAGTTAAAGGTGAAGGTGGGGCGCCAGGGGCTGTAATACCAAAGCAGCAATGTGTTTACGGCGATGTAGAGCAGATACTGCGTGGCTAAGGCCCAGTAACCGAATTTCAGTGCCGCCAGTATCACACTGACGATGCTCGACGTGAGTGTCGCCGTCATCCCGCATTTCGCAATCTGCTTGATCTGCATTTGTTTGGTGAGATAAGCCGATTGTGCCATCCCGAAACTGGAGAACACAAAACCGAGGAATACATAACGGCTCAGGGGAATCAGTTTGGGACTCAATTCGGGTTTGTTGTAATAGTCGGCTATCAGGGGGGCACAGAACCACAGTACCACATAGATAATGGCCCCTGCTAATATATTAAACCAAAATACGGCATTATAGTCCTCGTGCTTAGGGGTCTTCAGGTTGATAAGGCCTGTCTTAAAACCACTCGATTGCAACTCATTGGCAATCACTGAAAAGACAGCCAGCATCGCCGTTATTCCGTAGTCTGAAGGGTCGAGCAATCGTCCAAGGATGATTCCAAAGGCCAGTCCGAGCAATTGCTGTACGCCATTGTTCATTCCGCCCCAGAAAAGGCCTTTCGCAGTCTTCTCCTTCAGTGTTTCTGCCATCGACTATCCTACCTGACTGCCAGGCTTGACATCTTTCGTTGTCGTCACCACACTGAGGCTCTCGTCGGCATCCACGGCAGAGAGAATCATGCCCTGGCTCTCGATACCCATCATCTGACGGGGTGCGAAATTCGCCACAAAGAGGATGCGCTTGCCGATGAGTTCCTCTGGATTCTCATAGAAGGCAGCGATACCGGAGCAGATGGTGCGATCCGTGCCAGAGCCGTCGTCGATGGTGAACTGCAGGAGTTTCTTCGATTTCTTCACCTTCTGACAGTCCTTCACCAGACCCACACGGATATCGAGTTTCTCAAATTCCTCAAACGATACGGTATCCTTAATAGGAGCAGCCTTGTAGTTGGCAGCCTCGTTGGCCTTCTTGGTAGCCTCGAGTTTGTCGAGTTGCTTCTGGATTACCTCGTCCTCGATCTTCTCGAAGAGCAAAGAGGGTTCACCGAGTTGATGACCTGCCTTCAGGAGGTCTGTGCTACCCAATTGCTCCCATTCGAATGAGTCGATATTCAGCATCTCACGCAGTTTCTTACTGCTGAACGGTAGGAACGGCTCGAAGGCGATGGCAAGGTTGGCTGTCAACTGCAAGCAGATGTTCAGGATGGTCTCGCAACGCTTAGGATCAGTCTTCCAGACTTTCCAGGGCTCGCAGTCGGTGATATACTTATTGCCGATACGGGCCAGGTTCATCGCCTCGAACTGGGCATCGCGGAACTTGAATTTCTCCAAAAGTTCCTCCACCTTCTCCTTCACGTCCTTAAACTCAGCCAGAGCAGCCTTGTCGGTATCCGTCAGTTCACCGCACTCTGGCACCACACCATTCCAGTATTTCTTGGTCAGTTGCAGGGCGCGGTTCACGAAGTTGCCATAGACAGCCACCAGTTCGTTGTTGTTGCGATCCTGGAAATCTTTCCAGGTGAAGTTATTGTCCTTCGTCTCAGGGGCATTGGCAGTGAGCACATAGCGCAGCACATCCTGTTTGCCTGGCATATCCACCAGATACTCATGGAGCCATACGGCCCAGTTACGTGAGGTGGAGATCTTATCGTTTTCGAGGTTCAAGAACTCGTTGGCAGGCACGTTGTCCGGCATGATAAATTTGCCGTGAGCCTTCATCATCACAGGGAAGATGATGCAGTGGAACACGATGTTGTCCTTGCCGATGAAGTGCACCAGCCGGGTGTCCTCATCCTGCCACCATTTCTCCCAGTTGCCCCATTTCTCAGGCTCCTTGGCGCACAACTCGACGGTGTTCGACACATAGCCAATAGGAGCGTCGAACCATACATACAGCACCTTGCCGTCGGCACCCTCAATGGGGACGGGGATACCCCAGTCGAGGTCACGGGTCATCGCACGGGGCTGCAGATCCATATCGAGCCAAGACTTACACTGTCCATAGACATTCGGGCGCCATTCCTTGTGCTCCTCGAGAATCCACTTCTTCAACCACTTCTGATACTCATTCAGGGGCAGATACCAGTTCTTGGTCTCCTTCAGCACGGGAGTAGAGCCAGAGATAGTCGATTTCGGATTAATCAACTCTGTCGGCGAGAGGTCGCGTCCGCACTTCTCGCACTGGTCACCATAGGCACCCTCGTTGTGGCAGTGGGGACACTCACCCGTCACGTAGCGGTCTGCCAGGAACTGCTTCGCCTCCTCATCGTAGAGTTGGGCGGTGGTCTCCTCCGTCAGTTTGCCCTCGTCGTAGAGTTTGCGGAACCAGTCGGCGGCAAACTTATGGTGTGTCTCACTGGTGGTACGACTGTAGATATCAAAAGAGATGCCAAACTCCTCAAACGAGTCCTTGATCATCTTATGATAGCGGTCCACCACATCCTGTGGCGTGATGCCCTCCTTGCGGGCACGTACCGTGATGGGCACACCATGTTCGTCACTTCCTCCGATAAACAGCACCTCGCGCTTTTTCAGTCTCAGATAGCGCACATAGATGTCAGCAGGCACATACACACCGGCCAGATGTCCGATATGTACCCCACCGTTGGCGTATGGCAGCGCCGACGTCACCGTCGTACGCTTAAAAGTCTTGTTTTCCATTGCTTAAATACGTATTTATTGTTATTTGGGCGACAAAGGTACTAAATATATTTGAGAATCTCGCTGAAATGCTCAATTTTTATCAGTCGCTCGTGGTCGATGTCTTCAGAATGCTCCAGTTGCCAGGTGACGTGAAAGGGGATATGGATGGCCCAGGCTCCGATGGCGAGTGCCGGTGCGATGTCGCTTTTCAGCGAGTTGCCTATCATCAGCAACTGTGACGGGTGTATCTGCTGGTGTTCGCAGAGAGCGAGGAACTCCCGCTGCGTCTTGTCCGAGGTGATCTCCACATCGTCGAAGTATCTCAGCAGTCCACTCCGTTTCAGTTTGTTTTCCTGATCCTGCAACTCGCCCTTCGTAAAAACCACCATTTTCTGCCCGACAATGCGCTCACGTAATTCTTTGAGGGTTTGTTCGACCTCCGGCAATGGCGTGGCAGGCAGGTGGAGCAGTCGTTTGCAGTGAGCCAGCAGTTCCTTGAGTTGTGTGGCAGAGAGATCGTTGCCCGCCACCCGCAGGGCTGTCTCGATGATACTGATGGAGAAAGCCTTACATCCGTAGCCCATATCAGCCATGTTACCACTCTCCGTCAGGAAGAGTTCGTGCTTCGGGTCTTCGCAATAAGGGCCAATCAAACTGTAGAGATGTTCCTCCACTTCCTCGAAATGAGACTGACAGTCCCACAGCGTGTCGTCAGCGTCGAATGCGATTACTTTGATTGGCAGTCTGGGCATATTCCTTTGATCATCAGGTTGGCAGATTTCTGTTCGAAGCCCTTGGGGAGTTTGACCTCAGGCACGTCGGTATAATCGAGGCAATAGGTTTGCTGGCACTGTTCACAGTAGAAATGGGGATGCTGGTCGTCGTCGTGATCGTGGTCGTGACTGTGGCACAGTTCATAGCGCACACCCTCGCTGCCGCCCTCGATGACATGTACGAGATGGTGCTCCCGGAAAAGTGTCAGAGCCCGGAAGATGTTCGACTTGTCGATACTCAGAATCTTGTATTCGAGTTCCGCCAAGGTGATGGGGTGTAGGGCCTTCACCAGTTCTTTCAGCACCACAATGCGGTTTGCCGTCGGCTTGATGCCGTGCTCCTCCAATAGTTGTGTACACTTTGCTTCGTTCATATGCCTGCAAAGGTACGAATAAGTGTGCGAAATGCAAAATAAAACTTGATTTATTTTGCATTTCATACTATTTTATAATCCTCTCTCGGCCCAGTCGCCGCGATCCAAACTCCGGTAGCCGATAGCCTCGGCGATATGATGACTCTGAACCCTATCTGATCCTTCGAGGTCGGCGATGGTACGTGCCACCTTCAGGATACGACTGTAAGCACGGGCAGAAAGCGAGAGACGTTCCATAGCCATACGGAGCATGTCGAGACTCTGCTCGTCAGGTTCTGCAAACTGATGGATCATTTTTTCGTTCATCTGGGCGTTGCAATGGATACCCTTACAATCTTTAAATCGCTTTTCCTGTATCTGACGTGCTTTGATGACCCGCTCGCGAATGACGGTACTCGGTTCTCCTGGTTGCATCTGTGCGAGTTGTTTGAAAGGCACGACAACTACCTCACAATGGATGTCGATACGATCCAACAATGGACCACTAATCTTGTTCATATATCGTTGTATCTGGCCTGGGGTACAGACGCAGTGGTGGGTCGGATCACCGTAATATCCGCAGGGGCAGGGATTCATCGAAGCCACAAACATAAACGAACAGGGGTATTCCACTGTATATTTTGCACGTGAGATGGTGATCTTGCGATCTTCAAGGGGTTGGCGGAGTACTTCCAGGGTACTTTTATTGAACTCAGGTAGTTCGTCGAGAAAGAGTACTCCATTGTGAGCCATACTGACCTCGCCAGGTAAGGCGCTGTTGCCACCACCCGTCATGGCCACTTGCGACACCGTATGATGTGGACTGCGGAAAGGGCGTTGCGAGATGAGCGATGTGCCTGTGGGCAGTTTACCTGCTACGGAATGAATCTGTGTGGTCTCTAAACTCTCGGCTAATGACAAAGGCGGCAAAATGCTTGGCAATCGTTTGGCCATCATTGATTTACCTGATCCTGGCGGACCAATCATAATCAAGTTGTGACCACCAGCCGCAGCCACTTCCAAAGCACGTTTTACACTCTCCTGACCTTTGACATCAGCAAAGTCGAGGTCAAAAGTATATTGCTGTTCGTAGAATTCCTTGCGGGTATCGACGACAGTAGGTTCATAGATGTCAGCGCCGTTGAAAAAACTGACCACATCGGCCAGACTATCCATCCCATAGACGTCGAGGTTGTTGACGACGGCGGCCTCACAGGCATTGGCCTTCGGAACGATGAGGCCCTTGAACTTCTCCTTATGGGCTAGGATGGCTACAGGCAGGGCACCGCTGACGGGTTTCAGGCTCCCGTCGAGCCCCAGTTCACCAATCATCATAAACTCCGACAGACATGAGTCACTGACCTTCCCGTGGGCGGCTAAGATGCCGATGGCCAGGGGCAGGTCGTAGCCGCTGCCTTCCTTGCGAATGTCGGCTGGCGAGAGGTTGATGGTGATGTCGGCGGTAGGCGGTTTGAAACCGATATTACCCATGGCCGCCCGGATACGGTCGTAACTCTCCTTGACAGCGGTATCGGCCAGACCGGACAGATGGAACTGTACCCCTCGGGTTAGATTCACTTCGATGGTGATGGTGGTGGCTTCCAGCCCCACAACGGCTGCACAAAATGTCTTGACAAGCATAGTATTAAGATTTTGAGTGAATAAATGTTGTTATGTTTTCATTTCAGTAATTC
>JAFWTK010000230.1 GCA_017518935.1 Prevotella sp. | reverse complement strand
TTACAAGCATTTTTACTAATTGTGTGCGCAAACAGTCTTATTTTTGACTCAAATCAACAATATCTCAAATTTTATTATTATCTTTGCACCCACATACATTATTATATATAATATGGAGCAAAAAAACAGGTTTATCACAGCCAACTACCAACTCTATACGGTGGCTGACGGCAAAAAAGAACTGGAAGAACAGACCTCTGAGGAGCATCCGTTCCAGTTTATCACGGGTTTCGGCGTATCATTAGACGCCTTCGAGCAGCAATTGATTGAGAAAGAGAGCGGCGCAACGTTCGACTTCACCCTAGAACCCGCTGACGCTTTCGGAGCATACGACCCTGAAGGTGTTCATAAACTGGGCAGGGAGACGTTCATGATCAATGGCCACTTCGACCACGACAATATCTACGAAGGTGCCATCATCACCCTGATGGACAACGAAGACCACCGTTTCATGGCTAAAGTCCTGAAAATCGAGGAAGATGGCGTCACCCTCGACACCAACCATCCCCTGGCTGGCAAGACACTGAACTTCACTGGAACCGTGATAGAGAACCGTGAGGCCACTGAGGATGAAATACAACACCTGATCAAGCATCTGACAGGCGGATGCAGCGGTTGCGGACATCATCACGGTGACGGATGCGAAGGCTGTGGCGACGGATGCGAACACGACCATCACCACGAAGAAGGCTGCGGATGCGGCTGTGGACACTGCCATTAAAAGGAAAAAGGTAAAATGATAAAAAAGTGAATACATTCGGAACCCTATTCAGGCTGACAACCTTCGGTGAGAGCCATGGTGAGGCCATCGGAGGTGTGGTCGACGGGATGCCTGCCGGCATTGACATCGACATGGATTTCATCCAGCAGGAACTCAACCGCCGCCGTCCTGGTCAGAGCAGCATCACTACCTCACGACAGGAAGCCGATCAGGTGGAACTGCTCAGTGGTGTCTTTGAGGGCAAGTCTACGGGCTGCCCCATCGGTTTTATCGTACGCAACACCAATCAGCACTCGCAGGACTACGAGAATATGCGCTGCCTGTTCCGTCCCTCACACGCAGACTACACCTACCATTATAAATATGGTATGCGCGACCATCGGGGCGGAGGCCGCTCTTCGGCTCGTATCACCATCAGCCGTTGCGTGGGTGGTGCGCTGGCTAAATTGGCGCTTCGTCAACTCGGCATCAGCATCCAGGCCTACACCTCGCAGATTGGCGACATCGCCCTGGAACGCGACTACCGACTCTACGACCTGAGCAAGACGGAAACCAATGCTGTGCGCTGTCCGGATGTAGAAAAGGCTGCCCAGATGGAAGAACTGGTGAAGAAGGTCAAGGCCGAAGGCGACACCATCGGCGGCATCATCACCTGTGTCATCAAGGGCTGTCCTGCCGGACTGGGCGAACCTGAATTCGGTAAACTCCACGCCGCCTTAGGTGCTGCCATGCTCAGCATTAATGCCGTTAAGGGCTTCGAATATGGCGAAGGCTTCTCTGGCGTCACCGCCCGTGGCTCCGAGCAGAATGACATCTTCGTCTCCCAAGCCCAAGGTGGGGTCACTACTGCTACGAATCGTAGCGGTGGCATTCAGGGTGGCATCAGCAACGGCCAGGACATCTATTTCCGTGTGGCCTTCAAACCCGTTGCCACCATTCTGACGGAACAGGACACCGTTGACCTCGAAGGCAACCCCACGACACTGACCGCCCGAGGCCGTCACGACCCCTGTGTCTTGCCCCGTGCCGTTCCCATCGTGGAAGCGATGGCTGCCTTGACCGTTTTGGACCACTTTATGCTCAATAAGTCAACTAAGTTGTAAAAAACTCATACGAATCACTTAAAAAATCTATAAAATGTTTGCAATCTCGGTTTTTAATCGTAAATTTGCAAATGCAATTTTGGGTTTGTGATAAATCCGGATTTGCTTTAGTTAAGTCTAGTTTAGTTTTTGTGTTGGTTGAGGGCTGGCGATTGCCAGCCCTCAAATTTTTAATGTTTCCCCTCGCAGAGGGGGCTGGCGATTGCCAGCCCTCAAATTATAACGCTTATCGTACATCAAAGAGAAACTAAATGAGAAACTTCGATATAGTCATGTGCGGTATTTTAACATTTGAAATAAATTCGAAAAAGACATGTTTGGTAACTGTTTTTTTGTACCTTTGAAGTGTCAAATGAATAAGGTGAAAAGCGACCATTAAGGATTATAATTGCGAGATTTAAATCTAGAAATTGCGCGCATTAATGATAGCAAGATTTTCCATTGTTAGTCTATCACTCCTATGATTTCCTGCACAGACTGGCATCCGTGGCTGTCGAGCCAGTCGTTGATGCCGTCGCGCACCTTGATGCTCACGGTGGGGTCGAGGAAGTTGGCAGTGCCTATCTCAATGGCGGTGGCACCTGCCATCAGGAACTCTATCGCATCCTTCGCCGTACAGATGCCACCCAGGCCGATGACGGGTATCCTTACAGCCTTCGCCACCTGCCACACCATTCTTAAAGCAACGGGTTTGATGGCAGGGCCACTGAGTCCACCCGTATTGATGCTCAGCAGCGTCTTACGCTTCTCGATGTCGATGGCCATCCCCATCAGCGTATTGATAAGTGAGACGCTGTCTGCGCCCTCAGCCTCGACGGCACGGGCAATCTCGGTGATGTTCGTCACATTGGGCGAGAGTTTCACGATGAGCGTCTTGTGATAACGCTGGCGCACGGCCTTGACCACGCTAGAGGCACCTGAACAAGTGACGCCAAAGGCCATACCACCGTCCTTCACGTTCGGACAAGAGATATTCAACTCAATGGCAGGAATCTTTTCCAAGGTATCGATACGGGCTGCACACTCGGCATAATCGTCTGGTGACGAACCGCTTACGTTGACAATCATGTTCGTGTCGATGTCCTTGATCTGCGGATAGTTATGCTCACAGAAATAGTCGACGCCCTTGTTCTGCAAACCCACGCAGTTAAGCATGCCAGCGGTCGTCTCAGCCATACGGGGGTAGTCGTTGCCCTCACGGGGACGGAGCGTCGTACCCTTCACGATGATGCCGCCAATGCCGTCGAGGGGCATCAGGTCAGCAAACTCCAAACCGTAGCCGAAGGTGCCGGATGCGGTCATCACGGGGTTCTTCAGCGCGAGGTCGTTTATCTTTACATTTAGTCTTGCCATAACAACTTCCGAATATTAAACACTGGTCCTTCCTTACAGACACAGAGATTGCCCTCCGTGGTCTTCTCCACACAACAGAGACAGGCACCCAGACCGCAGGCCATCAAATTCTCGAGCGACACCTCGCAATCCGTCTCACTCTGACGGGCATAGCGGGCCACCGCCTTCATCATCGGCGTGGGGCCACAAGTGGCAATACGGTCGAAGCGTTCCTTTTGCAGCAGCGAGTGGTTAGTCACGAAGCCTTTCTCACCCTCGGAGCCGTCCTCAGTGGTCACACACACGCGCCCATACCTTTTAAATATATCGAGCATCAGCAGGTCTTTGGCCGTCCTGGCACCCAACAGAAACGTGGGTTCACAGCCCATCTGCTGCATTGCGGCACCCATATAGAGCAGGGGAGCCACGCCCACGCCACCGCCTACGAGCAGGAGTCGTTCTGACTTGCTGGCAGGCATCGTAAAACCATGACCCAAGGGCAACAGGCAGTTAAGTGTGTCGCCAGCCTGCAACTGCGCCAGTCGTCTGGTGCCGTCGCCAATGGCAGCCACCAACAGCCAGAGTTCATTCTGCGCCTGGTCGACAAAGTTGATAGATATGGGGCGCCGAAGGAAGGTCATGGGCGATCCATCGACACGAATCTCCACGAACTGTCCTGGCAGCATCTCAGGCAGAGGTTTATCGTCAGTCAGCCTGATCAGCACGTAACGCTCGTGAATCCTTTCCACCGACATGACCTTGAGGTCGAGCAAATACTTCTTCATAAAAATAGTACCTATGTGAATCTGGGCACAAAGGTACTATAATTATTTGAAACCACAAAATATTTATTTTTTCTTCGGCTCGAAGGTGTCGAAAGTCTGATCATCGTAGAAGACACGGATTTCGACAATTTTCCGTTGAGGTTTGTCAATTAGTTTTACTTCAGTTCGATCGATTTCTGGGTGTGTATTTCGTACACTATTAAAACTCGGAGTCGATGAAATGCCAATTTGGGAGGTAGGAGCAGGTGATGTCTCAAAATCGAACATCAATTTTTGGTTTGTCGAGATACCATCTGCCCCCTGATCAGTCGTCTCCTGAATGCCATTTTCAGGGTTCTGCTCAGGCAGATACATATCACCAGAACCAAACATCAGCCAATCGGTACTGATGTTAGGAATTTTCTTTTTGATGGCCTCCACGATGTTGAGGGTAGGACGGGTGCGTCCGTTGAAGATGCTACTGAGGGTAGCAGGTGCCTGTCCGATGTAGTCGGCGAACAACTGTTGAGTCATGTGCTTGGACTCCATAATTTGCCTGATTCGATCCTTCATTTTTTCGTTATGCTTAAAATAGGGCTTTTTTGCCCATTTGGGTTTGCGTTTACAAAGATAAAGCAAAAAAATGAAACCACCAACAAATGTAGAGAGAATTTAAGATTTAATAATTTATATTTGCGTTTTCATATTTGTAAACAAAAAGCGTTAGAAATGTGATCAGGGACTTTTGGATTACAAACATGAATTTACAGGCATAAATCGTTACAAAGGATTGATTTTGCAATTTGAAGTTAAATAATTGGCTATGAGTAAGGTGTTTATGTATAATTGCCCGAAACAGATGGCATATACAGAATCAGAGACCTAGATTCTGATTATGAATTTGGAAGTTTTGGCAATATTTTCGTATAAAACACAGATTATCAATTGTTTATAAAATGCATACTATATCTGTATATTTATGAATATACAAGGCTAAATTCGAGAATATAGATTTTAATATTGGAATCACAAGTTGCTAAATATGTATTTTGAGTTCCAAATCCACATTTTGAAACCGCAAGAATCCTAAATTGGAATAAGGATTTAAAAATCAAAATCAAGATACTTAAACCCTAATGAATGTGAAAACCAAATTCTGAAAGCGCGAAAATCTCAAGATTCGTCATTCTGGCGATATTCTGCACAGATATTCGACAATCTGGGAAATACACGAGTTTTGAGGGGGTATGAATCTATCGGAGCCCTTGTTTTTATCGGGTTTTGGGGCTAAAAAAAGCACTCCTGAAAAGTGCATTTTTTAGAAAATCTAGAACCGGAAAAGTGTGCTTTTTAGTGCAAAATGTAAAAAATCAGTTCCTTCATCAGTTCCCCAGGAGGGGTATTTGGGTTGTCTAAACCCTTACTTTTGGCGTCAATCTCACGTATCTTGCCAATTATCTGCATCACCTTCATGCCAGAGTAGTTTCGCATGCCAGTCATGTAGTCCTTCGCCGCCCACGGATTTCTCAGTTCCAGCCATTCTTCTACCCCCTCCTGACTCTTATTATTTGGCGCATAATAGGCAATCATAAGATTTTGGAAGAAATTAAAGAGCATTGGGAGAAATGAGTAGATGCTACCGGCCTTTGGATTATCGTCAAGATATTTTACTATCTGATTTGCCTTGAATACATTGCGGTTGACAATGGCATCACGGAGTTCAAAACTATTGAAGTCCTTGCTCACTCCGATCTGCTCCTCCACCACCTGGGGCGTCACTCTCCTATCCTGCTCCGGCAACGACAAAATCACTTTATCGAGTTCGCTGGTGAGACGACTGAGGTCTGCCCCGATGGAATCCGCGATAATCTGCGTGGATTTCGCATCGATGCTCACGTTTTTCCGTTTCAGATAGTTCTCGATGAAAGGTGGAAGGTCTCTGTCGCGCAGTTTTTTGCTCTCAAAAAGCACGCCTGCACCTTGTATCGCCTTCACATATTCCCTTTTCCGACCATCAATAGTGCCGTTTTTGTGGCATAAAACGAGCACCGTGGAAGTCTGCGGAGCCTTAAAATACTTCTCGAGAGCCTCTGTATTCTTGATGTTCTGAGCCTCTTTGACAATCACCACCTGATGTTCGGACATCATCGGGTATCTGCGGGCGGCATCAGCAATCTGTGCAGCAGTCACATCGCTACCGAAGAGGATCGTCTGGTTGAAATCACGCTCTTCGGGCTGCAGCACATGCTCAGCAATATAGTCCGAAATCTGGTCGATGTAATACGATTCATCGCCCATCAGATAGTAGACTGGAAGGAACTTCCGCGCCTTCAAGTCGCTCATTATGCTGTCGAAACTGACATTTTTTGCCTCTGCCATGCAGTTTTCTCGATTATTATTTGTACTTTTGCGGGGACAAAGTTACAAAAATGTTTCGATTAAACCTACCACAATACGAAATAAAAATCAGCGAGAAGGACGGAAAGCGTATGATTTTCGACTTTCTGCGTAAGAAATACGTGGCTTTGACACCTGAGGAATGGGTTCGCCAGCACTTCACTCACTACCTGGTGGAGCACAAGGGCTACCCCAAGGGATTGCTTGGCAACGAGATAGAACTGCAGATTGGCGACAAGCGGTTGCGCTGTGACTCTATCTTATATAATAAGGTGGCACTGCCGCAGATGATTATCGAATACAAAGCGCCCACCGTGCCGCTCCAACAAAAGGTGTTCGACCAGATATCAGCATATAATCTCTTGCTCAGGGTGGATTATCTCATCATCAGCAACGGCATAGAGCACTACTGTTGCAAGATGGATTACGAACATCAAAAATACTTATTCCTACAGGATATTCCTGATTATGAAAAATTATGACCTGCTACCCTATTGGACAGCAGGTCATATTTACTGAATTCGAATCGCAGGTTTATTCCATATCGCTGGCATCATCGACCTTCTTAGATGTAGCCGTCTTGCGAATGGAACGCTTGCGCGTCTTCTTAGGCTGTTCAACACCCATCTTGTCGAGTTTCACGCCAGCCAGTTCGGGATCAATCATGATACGTCCGCAATACTCGCACACGATGATCTTCTTGTGCATCTTGATGTCGAGTTGACGCTGGGGCGGAATCTTATTGAAGCAACCACCACAGGCATCACGCTGCACATAGACGATACCCAGACCGTTGCGGGCATTCTTACGGATACGCTTGAAAGAGGTCAGCAGACGGGTCTCGATCTTCGACTCCAAGTCCTTCACCTTCTCCTTCAACTTATCCTCCTCGGCACGGGTCTCTTCCATAATCTCGTCGAGTTCGCCCTTCTTCATCTCCAAGTCGCCCTCACGCTCCTTGATAACCTCCTGGTTTGCAACCAGTTCTTCTTTCTTTTCTGCAATACGGGCTGTGGCCTCGCGGATCTTCTTGTTGCAGAGTTCAATCTCCAGTGTCTGGAACTCAATCTCCTTCGAGAGGGTATCGTACTCACGGTTATTCTTCACCTCATTGAGTTGCTCCTTATAGCGGTTCACGCTTTGCTCGGCATCAGCAATCTCGCCTTTCTTCTGAACAATCGCACGCTCGAACTCGTTGATGTCGTTCTGGATTTTCTCCACACGGGTTGTCAGACCTTCAATCTCATCTTCCAGGTCCTGAACCTCCAGAGGCAGTTCGCCTCGCAATGCACGCTTCTCATCAATGGAGGAGAGTGCCGTCTGCAGTTGATAGAGGGTCTTCAGTTTCTCTTCAACTGACAAGTCTGTAGGATCTTTCTTTGCCATAATTTTATTTTACTATTTGACTATTTAACTATTTGACAATTTCTTACATATATAGAATTGGATTGGTGCTGGTCTCGGCGATGTAGGTCTTGATGCCAGGACATTCACTTTCGATGATCTCGCGGAAAATCTCGCTGGTGAACTGCTCACTCTGATAGTGACCGATGACACAGATCTGGATACGCTGCTCGTAGCCGAAATACTGGTGATAGTGCATCTCACCCGTGATAAACGCATCGACACCAGCTTTCAGGGCCTCGTCGAGCAGGAAGTCCCCTGCCCCACCACAGATGGCCACCTTTTGTATCTTACGGTGCAACAGTTCGTTGCACATCGCACACTCCACATCGAAGGTATTCTTCACGGCCTGCACGAAATCACAGGCTACCAGCGGCTCTGCAAGCGTCCCGATGACACCACTGCCCGCCTCGATACCATCCACGTTCTTCAGAGCAAAGAACTGCACATCCTGCAAGCCTAATTTCTCGGCAATCTTGAAGTTCACGCCACCCTTCGCATTGTCCATATTAGTGTGCATTGAGATGACGCAGATACCATTCACGATGGCCTTCATCACCGTACGCTGCACATCCGTCAGGTCGCTGATGGTCTTCAGCCCGCGAAACAACAGCGGATGGTGGCTGACAATCAGGTTGCAGCCCTTCTGAATGGCCTCGTCAACAATTTTTTCGTTGACGTCCAGACACAATAATGCCCCTGAAACCTCCGTCTCTGTCAATCCAACCTGCAAGCCAGCATTGTCCCAACTTTCCTGCAAGGGCAGAGGCGCGAAACGTTCAAGGGCGTTCAGCACTTCTTTTATTTTCACGCTGCAAAATTACAAAAAAATGAGGAATGAGAAATGAGAAATGAGAAATGATGATTACATTTAAGAATTATTAACCTTAGATTACCACTCTGATAAACTGGTCTTTGCCTCTATCCTATCCTCCGTCTTGTCGTCGAGCGAAGGGAAGAAATCCATCCCCGTCAACTGCTCTATTTCATCGACGGTATAGACAGCCTCCTCCATCTTCTGCTTCACGCCTTCGTTACGATAGATAAAGCCGATGGCCTTCGGAGTGCCCTGCCGACAGAGTACCACCTTGAAGAAGGCATCCGGCACCCAGACTTTGTTCCTGCCGATGGTTTTCTGCTCACTTCTCTGGTTGTATATAGGTCCGCAGACGATGTCGATAGCCCCGTATTCGCGAGCCCAGTCACGACAGAGGATCTCCAAGTCGTTCCACTCGTATTTGTTCAGTCCGTGGTTCTGTGGACAGATATTCGTAAATAGGAACGACTCCTCCATCGCCTGTTTGTCCCACTTATTGTCGCCCGCCGGACACATGTGTCCCCTGTCGTAGCGTGAGTTGTAGTAGTCGCTGTCAGTGGCTCTCCCACCTTTGGCATCCTCATCCACCGTAAACATCTCATCCTTGCGCTGGAATGAACCGTAGGTGTGCGACTTCGTCAGATGCCACGCCACCCAGTTCGGGTTCTTCGTCTTATTGTTATAAGAGGTGGTATAGCCCTTGCGCTTCAAAATCTGCTCAGGACGGTCTTTCAGTGGTGCAGGCATCTCGTACATCACAATCTTTTTCCCAGCCGGCTGCACTTCTGCATTTGCAACCTCCGTCTTCGCAGCAGTCTTCGTATCATAGAAGCCCGTCACATCCTCTTGGGAAGTCTTTGCGCCCTCACCAACCTTATTTCCCTTACACGCCAGCACTATCAGCACCACCAGCACCAACCAAGTATTTCCGTATCGTCTCATCATCATTCTCATTATACGGCAGCAAAATTACGAATTAATCTCCACCCCACCAAACAAACCGTGCAAAAAAACTTGAAAAAGTGCCTCTCATAACTCGCGCCGCAGTCAGCAAACGGCAATCTGCCCGCAAATACGCGAATTATGAGTCATTTTGCTAATTACCTGATTATATGCAACTTGCACTTCCATCCGCTTCACCGACACAGGGACAGGTCACCTTTGAGTCATTCAGATAGTCCTTTACACTCGTTCAAATGGCACTTTCGACTCGTTCGGATAATCTCTATACCCCCATAGGGATTATTCGGACAGGTCGTTTAAACCATCTAAACGACCCCAAAAGACCATCTGTTCAACCTCTATCCCACATGCATGCAGTCTTCCCCGCCTTTTGCACCATTTCTTTCACCCAGAATGCACAATCCCAACGATACTTTTTGAGGCATATTTTCTTGACAAAATATCAAATACGCTCTCCGATAAGTGAGGCTTCCTTGAATCATTTTAATTTGCCCCAAGAATCAGACCATCAATTATCATCCCTGCCACCAGTCTGCAACTTGCCAAACTTGTCGAAGAGGGAGCGGTCAACGAGGAAGAGGGTGATGGCAAGGGAGAGGATGGAGGCGGCGACGCAGCCAACGGTCATGTGGAGCATCAGGACGAAAGCGTTAATGGGGCTCATACCACCGAGGAGGATACCACCCAACAACAACGGCATAGAAGTGAGGCAGAGCACGGAGAGGTTGGCGATAGTGGGTGAGATGACCGCCAACAAACTGCGGCGCAGGAAAGGCTGCAGAGCCTTGAAATGGGGCTGCCCGTTGCCCCGCAGGAACTCGTACTGCTGTTCATCGGTCTTCAGCGCAGTAACGTAGGTGTTGATTCCTCGGATCATCATCGCCGTCGAATGTCCTATCAGGAGAGCCATCACTGGCACGAACCAACGGGCGTCGAAGATACGAACAGGCAATGCCAGAGCCAGGATCCAAAGACCTATAACGGCAGTGCCAAGAAACAGACCCACGCTGACAGGAATCAGGGGGACAGGACCATAATTCTGGACAGAATCAAGCGACCTGTCCCCCTGATTTCTGCACCGCCTCTGCACAAGCCAACTCGTATAGACCGCCATCGCCACCAGCCACACAATGAGCAGCCAAGGACTGTCGACACGGATCAACGCCCACACCATCAGACAAAACACCAGCAACTGCACCACCATACGGCCTACAGCCACTGCAAACTTCGGAAGCATCTGCCGTTCCAACATATACAGTGCCCCCGCAGGAACCAGCAGCAAGAGCAGTCCGAGAATCGTATGTATTATCAAACTCTTATCCATATCTTAAAGTCTGTCTAAGTCAATTATCTGGTCCGCATTGGCGATGATTTCCGCCTTCCGACTGGCTATCAGCACCGTTTTGCCTGCCGCAGCCTGTTGGCGCAAGCGTTCGAGCATATGCTGGGTCAGTTCAAATGTCAGGTGAGCAGCAGGCTCATCGGCAATGACGATGGGCTTGTCCGTTGCCTGTTGAAGCGTCTCCGAGGCCAGAGAGAAGATTTCGTCTGGTGAGAGAGGGGCCACCTCCCCTATCCTATCTTCCAGCGCAGGGAACAAAGGCTCCCAGACCGTCTGCTCATCGGGCTCGCACACTGGTGCCTCTGGGGGCATCAACTGGTGCCTGAGCATCTGCATCTGTTGGGGCAGATAGACCATCATCGTTCGGAAGGCAGGAGCCGAACGGACGGTCAGCAGTTCACCATCGACACTCACAAACCCCTCCTTGACAGGCAGGAAGCCCATCAGCGTACGGATGAGCGTGGTCTTGCCAGAGCCTTCCGACCCCGTGATACACGTCAGTTGTCCGTCTCTTGCCGTGAAGGAAAGTCCCTGTGCCAGCGTCTTTTCCCCAATGACGATCGTCGCGTCCTTAACCTCTAACATCGTTCAATATCAAAATCTTTGTGCAAAAATACAAATAATTCTCAATTCTCCGCTCTCTATTCTCATTTATTTTGTACCTTTGCGCCAAAAATATGATGATAGACAAGAAAACGAGTCATAATCACTGGCGGTTGCCTGCTGAATGGGAGCCGCAGGAAGGTGTGCAGTTGACGTGGCCGCATGCCCGGACAGACTGGGCTCCGATACTCAACGAGATTACGGCGGTTTATCATCAGATGGCTCGTGAGATAGCCGAGCGTGAACGCCTGATGGTGGTGGCTCCAGAGGATGCAGCCTACGATATGCTCCGCATCGTCTGCGGCACCAATGACACCTGGGCCCGCGATCACGGTTTTATCTCCTTGGTCGATGATCAGGGGCACCGTCGTCTGCTGGACTATTGTTTCAATGGTTGGGGCGAGAAGTTCGAGGCAGCCCTCGACAACGCCATCAACCGCCGGCTCTACGATCTGGGCGAGATTGCAGGCGAATACGTCGATTGTCTCGACTTCGTGCTGGAAGGCGGTTCGATAGAGAGCGACGGCAAGGGCACCATCTTTACCACGAGCCAATGCCTATTGGCACCCCACCGCAATCAGCCCATGACCAAAGAGCAGATTGAGGAACGGTTGAAACACGACCTCTGTGCCGAGCGCATTCTCTGGATAGACTACGGACATCTGACAGGCGACGATACTGACGGACATATCGATACCCTCGTACGCATCTGTCCAGATGACACATTATTATATGTGGCCTGTGACAATCCGCAGGATGAGCAATATGCCGACCTCAAGCGGATGGAAGAACAACTACAGACTTTCCGCACACTCGACGGCAAGCCCTACACGTTGAAGAAACTGCCAATGCCCCATCCCATTTATGATGGAGAAGACAGGTTGCCTGCCACCTATGCCAACTTCCTCGTCATCAACGGTGCCGTGCTTTGTCCTACCTATGGGCAGCCAGACCTCGACAACGAGGCCCTGCGCATCATCGGTGAGACCTTCCCCGACAGGGAGATTATCGGTATCGACTGCAGCCCCGTCATCTGGCAGCACGGCTCACTCCATTGTTGTACCATGCAGTTTCCAAGAATGAAGGAATAAAAAATGAAAGAACTGAAGATAGGATTCCTACAGCAGCACAACACTGCTGACACCAAAGACAATATCCTCCGTCTGTGTGAGGGTATCAGCGACCTCGCCAAACGGGGCGCACAACTCATCGTGCTCCAAGAACTGCACAACTCACTCTACTTCTGTCAGGTAGAGAATGTCGATAACTTCGACTTGGCAGAGCCGGTACCCGGCCCTTCCACCAAGATATTCGGTGAACTCGCCAAACAGTTCGGGGTGGTTATCGTCACCTCCCTCTTCGAGAAACGGGCACCAGGGCTATATCACAACACAGCCGTCGTCTTGGAGAAGGACGGCATTATCGCAGGCACCTATCGCAAGATGCATATCCCTGACGACCCCGCCTATTACGAAAAGTTCTATTTCACCCCAGGCGATTTGGGTTTCCACCCCATCGAGACTTCTGTTGGTCGTCTTGGCGTGATGGTATGCTGGGACCAATGGTATCCTGAGGCAGCGCGTCTGATGGCCTTGCAGGGTGCCGACCTGCTCATCTACCCTACCGCCATCGGCTATGAGTCGAGCGACACTCCCGAGGAGCAACAGCGCCAGCGCATGGCCTGGCAGACAGTACAACGCGGACATGCCGTAGCCAACGGCCTGCCCGTCGTCACCGTCAACCGTGTCGGTTTTGAGCCAGACCCTTCAGGCCAGACCAACGGTATCCAGTTCTGGGGCACCTCCTTCGTGGCAGGTCCTCAGGGCGAAATCCTCTACGAGGCCTCTACCGACGATGAAGAGAGCATCATCATAGAGATTGACCTCGACCACTCCGAGCAGGTGCGCCGCTGGTGGCCATTCCTCCGTGACCGCCGCATCGACGACTATACCGACCTGACACGCAGATTCATCGATTAAACAAAAACATC
>JAFWTK010000229.1 GCA_017518935.1 Prevotella sp. | reverse complement strand
ACTCTGGTTGTCGTTCTCGGGTTTCCAGAAATAGGGTTCGAGGGGGCCCTGGAGCATCTCCTTGCCGTTGACGATCCATGAGGTCAGGGCACCGGTCTTTGAGATCGTGATGGATCCGTTCTCCGTAGGTGCCACAAACCCTTCGTCGGTCTCTTCTGCGACGGTATCCCTACCGGCAAAGGCCAGGAAGAACTCTGACGGTTGGAGAACAAACTGTTCACGGGCCACCACGAAACCTTTCTTGGCCCAGGGCGTATCGTGACGCAGACGGGCATAGACATTCAGCACGGTCTCATCCTCAAACTCGATCGTGTCGCGGGTGATCTCATAGTCGTTGGGGTCGGTGAAGCAGTCGTGGTTGATGAGGCGGATGTTGCCGTCAGCATCACGGACGAACTGCAATGGCTGGTAGACATACTGCACTTCGTAATAATGGGGATGGGGTTTACGGTCAGGACTAATCAGCCCATTGATGCAGAATGGCCCGTCGTTGGGCTTGTCCCCAAAATCCCCGCCATATAAAAACTGTTCACTTTTCACTTCTCCCTTTTCACTTCTATACAGCCCTTGGTCCACCCAGTCCCAGATGGCAGCACCGCAGATGCTGCTGTCGGCATAGATGACATCCCAGTATTCCTGCAAGTTGCCGCAGGAGTTACCCATGGCGTGGGCATACTCGCGCATCATGAAGGGCTTGTCGGTGACTTGCTGGGCGTTCTTCCGCAAATCATCAGGGTAGAGATAACTGTCGTCCCAGATGGCGGAATAGCGGCGGTCGCTGTCGTAGAAGGGTGGGCGAGTGGAATCCAACTCGCGTACTTTATTATACATTGCCTCGATATTTGGCCCGACACCGCCCTCGTTGCCGAGGCTCCAAAGAATCACGCAAGGATGGTTGAAGTCGCGCTTCACCAGTGCCTCGGCACGATCGACGTGCGCCTTTTGGAAAGACAAGTCCTCGCCCATCACTTGGTTGGCATAGCCATAGCCGTGCGTCTCGTGGTTAGCCTCGTCCATCACATAGATGCCCCAACGGTCACAGAGTTCGTAGAGGTATTCGCGGTCGGGATAGTGCGAGGTACGGAGAAAATTGATGTTGGCCTGTTTCATCAGACGGATGTCCTCCTCATAGGTGGCTTCATCCACGTAGCGTCCTGTCTTCGGGTGATGGTCGTGACGGTTCACACCACGCAGTTTCACATTCTTGCCGTTGATCTTAAACACCTCGCCGATGACCTCGACCTTCTTCACACCGAGGTGGTAATCGAAGTGCTCGATAGTGTTGCCCTTATTGTCTTGTAATTCAATGCTGAAGGGATACAGGTTTGGCTTCTCTGCCGACCAGAGTAAAGGTTCCTCTATGGTACAAGTTAGTTCTACGGTTGTTGTGTCGCCCGAGAGAATCATGGGGACTGGCTCTTCTGTGAGTAGGGAGCCTTGCGACCGTATTACAGAGTGCCTGTCGCCGTGATTTTCCCTGATATGTATGATGGCCTTCAACTTCTTTGCTGCTTTATTACCTGTGTTGCAAACTTGAATCCTGGCGCGGACCGTAGCCTTTGAGTAGTCGCTGTTCGGCTCCGCCGTAACGTGGTAGTCACTGATATGCACTAATGGGCGCACCCACAATTGCACAGGACGGAAGATGCCGGAGAGTCGCCACATATCCTGGTCTTCGAGATATGAGCCGTCGCTCCAACGGTAGACCTCCACGGCGAGGCGGTTCTTTCCCGCCCGCAGATACTTTGTCACGTCGAATTCCGCCGGTGACATCGAGTTCTGACTGTAACCTACCTTCTGACCATTGATCCAGAGATAGAAAGCCGAATGGACACCCCCGAAGTGGAGGATCAGGTTTTGGCTCAGCATCTCTTTGGTCACATCGAAGAAGGTGACATACGACCCTACGGGGTTGCGGTTCTCGTAGGCTGTCCAGTCCTTCGGGGGTTCAGTGGTTACGCTGGGGCGGTTCCTGACAAACGGGTAGTTGATATTTATATAAATCGGTGTACCGTAGCCCTGTGTCTGCCAGTTGCCGGGTACGGTGATTGTTCCCCACAGGCTGACATCGTAGTCCTCTTTATAAAAATCAGCAGGCCTTTCCTCTGGATTCCGGCTCCAATGGAACAGCCATTGTCCGTCGAGGCTCACGATTTCCTTACACTCCTTTTCCTTTGATGGCAGTTGCAGCGTTGCATGATACGGCAACTTGTTGATTCCCAACACAGCCGGATTCTCCCAGTCGTGGACTTGTGCCTGTGCCTGTATAGCCAGTACTGATGCCAATATAGCAATAAACCTTTTCATATTTTTTACTTGATATCGATATCGCCGTAGCCCATCCTTTCGCCGCTGGCGAGACGGTCTGCCTCAAAGCGGAGGACACGGACTTTGGTGGGGTTGAACTTAATGGTCTGCCAGATGGGGTTATTCACGATGTTCGAGAACTCTCCTGAGGCGAGTTTCGTCCAGTCGTTCCAATTGGTGGAGCCCCAGAGGGTGTAATGAGTGATGACCCCGTCTCCTTTTGGCGGCAGGTAGCGGAAGGTGCTGATGGTCTGCTCCGTGTCCCAGTCGATGAACATCTGTTTGGGTGAGCCGAAGAAGATGTGCAGGGCGGAGGACTTCTTCTCGCCACTATTAGGAATATCAGCCGTCAACTCAGGAGCCAGATAGACGCCAAGTTTCTTGATGATAGGCTCGGCCCTATAACTGGTGATGGTAAAACGGAGTTTCGTCGCCGTGACGGTGGGGAAACAGATGATGCGACGGTGCCCGATGGTGGTCAGACCGTCTTTACCGTCTTCTACGAGGGCATCTTTAAGAGGCAGCCATTTCCCGTCGACGAGGGCTTCGAGCGTGAATTTCTTCACCCGCTGCCCATTGGCGATATCCTCCTCAACAAGGAAACGGTTAAAGGCGGTGGGTTTGCCGAAGTCAATAGTGGTTACATCGCCTTTAAGGGTAACTCTTGCCTTTTCGATCAGATTCTCCTTAAACACCTCATCGATCATCTGCTTAAAGGCGATGCCCCGCAGACTGTCATTCGGATGGATGCGCCCATTCGGTGCGATGGGGAAGTTGAGGAGTAGGGTAGAGTTGCGCCCCACAGACTTATAATAGGTGTCCATCAGTTTCGACAGACTCTTCACATGTTCATTCTCTGCCTCGTGGTAAAACCACCCCGGACGGATGCTCGTATTCGTCTCACCCGGACACCACACATCGCCATCCTCCACGCCGTAGTGCAGCATCGGGTAGGGTGTGTCGCCTTTGCTGGGCATCAGACTCCAGTTCGTCTCGCCTACATTACCGGCCTCGGTACCCACCCAGCGCAGGTCGCCGCGATCACCACCGTCGTTCCAGATGACGGCCTTAGGTTGCAGTTCGCGAATCATACGGAAGGTCTCGGCCCAGCCATAATAGGTCTTACCATCAATTTTTCGTGTCTCGTTGGCACCGCCATACCAGCCGTCGCCACCGTTGGCTCCATCGAACCATACCTCAAAGATATCACCGTATTGGGTGAGCAGTTCGCGCAGTTGGTTACGGAAATAGGTGACATATTCAGGTCGCCCGTAGTCCTTATGGTTACGATCCCAGGGTGAGAGATACACTGCAAACTTCAGTCCTTCCTCACGGCAGGCATCCGCCAGTTCGCGTACGACATCTCCCTTGCCGTTCTTCCACGGTGAGTTCTTTACACTGTACTCTGTATAGGCCGAGGGCCACATACAGAAGCCGCAGTGATGCTTGGCGGTGAAGATGATGCCCTTCATACCAGCCTGCTTACACACTTTCGCCCACTGCCGACAGTCGAGATTAGAGGGGTTGAACAATTTCGGATCTTCATTGCCAAAGCCCCACTCTTGATCGGTATAAGTGTTCAGCGAGTAGTGAATAAACGCATACATTTCCATCTCCTGCCAGCGCAGTTGGTTCTCGCTGGGCAGCGGTCCGAAAGGCTTTGCCGACATTACTTGTGCCTGTACTGCCGTCGTCATCGTCACAAGCAAAAGTGCAACTATCTGTCTGAGCAGTAGAGATCCCGTATTTATCGAATTTGCCATATAAATAATGTATTTCTGTTTTTATCTGTTAACCACGAATTTATGCCCTTCAGAGATATAAAGCCCGGGGAGGAGATGATTTGCGTCTGTCTTTTGTCCATTGAGGCGATAAACAGCCTTGTGTTTTCCATCTGTCTGTATGATGTTTCTGATGGCTGCCTCAGAAGGACGGGGATAGATTTCGTTGATGCCTTCCAAGGCGTAGGTGCCGAATACCTTTAGATTCTTGCGGTCAATGATGGTCATGGACCCTTTGGTACCCTCCTGACTGAGGTAGTTCGTGTCCCACGTCATAGGTACCATACCGCCCATCTCCTTGCACAAACGATGTAATTCACGATAGTGGGCCTTGATGGAGGCATTATGTTTTTCCTGACTCTCACCCGATAACGATGACAGATCGCGCCAGTTGGCGCCGAACTCACCGATCACCACAGGATAACCTTTATCCACGAAGTTGGTCTTCATCATCTGCAACTGTTTCTTCATATCAGCCTCCTCGCCCCAAGTAGCATTATGCGTAGAGCCGCTGTGATGGTTGCCCTGTCCCCAGTAATAAAAGACCTTGCCCCACGACTCGTCCTTCTCCATGCCCCAAAACTGCCAGGGATTATAATAATGTATCTCTACAGCCAATCGCCCCTCTATGATATCTGTCGGCATCTTGCCTGCCATATAGTTACAGGTATGCTCAATGTTGGTCGAGGGACCTTGCACCACTAAGATTCGTTTGGCATTGTTGCCACCCGTGGCGCGAACAGCATCCACGAAAGTCTGGTTATACTGTATCAGGTTGTTGGTTGCTGCCTGGTCTTCGGCATTAGGCTCATTCAGGCCGGCGAAGAGCAGGTGCTCGTCATAGTCCATGAAGGCAATGGCAATCTGAGTCCACAAGGCCGTCAGTATCTCCTTGTTCTTTTTGATAGTAGCGGCATCAGCGTCTTTGATATGATTCTCCAGCCAGCCGCCGTCCCAGTGGTCGTTCAACACCACATAGAGACCATCGCGGATGCAGTAATCGACCACCTCCTTCACTCGTTGTAGCCACTGGCTGTCAATCTCGTAAGTCGCCGCGTTGCTGATATGTCCGAAGGCCCAGGCGCAGGGAATGCGCACGCTCCTGAAACCAAGACTCTTCACGTAATCAATGATTTCCTGCGTAGTCTTAGTACTCTGCCAGGAGGTTTCTGCACCGAGTCCGCCCTTGTTGTTCAGGAAATCTACGCCTGCCCACGTCGCAACACCCTCGAACGTATTGCCGAGATTCCAACCGGGGGCCATATCGTTAATCACTTCCATATTCGAACGCTCAAAACCGTTCTGGGCCCTCATGTTTTCGACAGTAAAGACTAATACGATAGCCAGTACCAGCATGTGTAAAGTCAGTTTCTTCAAAATCATATTGTTTATTTGCTTCTGTTTGCAAAGGTACGAAAAAAAATGGAAGTAAGACATTGTTTACTTAATAATAATCATTCATTGCATGTTTTTTTGTTGCAATGTCGTCTCTCTCCCCCAGCCGTACAACCGGATTGCCCGGTTCTTGAAACGGTATGATATGTCTGGAAAATCATAGTTAACATTTCCGATGTGCAAAATACAGCCTGAAATCCGGGGGAAGATTCTCTGAGGTCGGAATTATCTGCCCCGAATTTGAGGCACGTATATGCCCAGGGGGTGGAACCTGCCCTGACTCCCAACACCATCATGCCGGAGCCTTGGCAGACGTGCAACTGTATCGGCGACTGGCACTACAACACCAGCGTCTATGAGCGAGGCTATCGCACCGCCGAGAACCTGGTGAAGCAGTTGGTGGATATCGTCTCGAAGAATGGTAATTTGTTGCTCAACATCCCCTTGCGGGCTGACGGCACCTACGACGAGAAGGCATCGCAGTTCCTCGACGAATTGGAGGCCTGGATGACACCCAATGGCGAGAGCATTTTCGGTACCCGTCCGTGGGTGAAGTTCGGTGAGGGACCTGTGGCGGAGAAGAACATAGCCATCAATGCACAAGGCTTCAACGAAGGTCAGTACAACGGCATGGACTATCGCGACATCCGCTTCAACCAAACCAAGAAATACCTCTACGTCACGGCGATGGGATGGCCTGCCGATGGCAAACTCGTCATCAAGTCCCTCGCCAAGGGCAACAAGGATTTTCGTAAGTCCATCTCATCCGTCTGGCTCTTGGGCTATGGCAAGGTAAAGGCCAAGCAAACGGCTGAGGGATTGATTGTCTCTCTCCCCCAGCCGTGCAACCGGATAGCCCCGGTTCTCAGGATTAGCAAATAACTCATTAAATCTTGTCGAGGGCCTGTGCGAGGTCGTCGATGATGTCGTCGATGTGTTCCGTGCCGATGCTGAGGCGGACGGTCGACGGTGTGATGTGCTGCTCGGCCAGTTCCTCGGGCGAGAGTTGTGAGTGTGTGGTGGTGTAGGGATGGATCACCAGACTCTTCACGTCGGCCACGTTGGCGAGGAGCGAGAAGATCTGCAGGGCATCGATGAACTTCCATGCCTCTTCCTGACCGCCCTTGATCTCGAAGGTGAAGATCGAGGCACCACCATTGGGGAAGTACTTCTGGTAGAGTTTGTGGTCGTGGTGACTCTCGAGGGCGGGATGGTTCACCTTAGCCACCTTCGGATGCTTGGCAAGGAAGTCAACCACTTTCAGCGCGTTCTCCACGTGACGCTCCACACGCAGACTCAATGTCTCGACACCTTGTAAGAGGATGAAGGCGTTGAAGGGTGAGATGGCAGCACCGGTATCGCGCAGGATGACGGCACGGATACGGGTGACGTAAGCGGCTGCGCCTACGGCATCGGCAAACACGATGCCATGATATGAGGGATCGGGCTTGGAGAGCGTGGGGAACTTGTCGTTCTGTTTCCAGTCAAACTTACCACCGTCAACGATGACACCACCGAGTGAAGAACCGTGACCGCCTAAGAATTTCGTAGCGGAGTGTACCACAATGTCGGCACCATGCTCCAGGGGACGGATCAGATACGGTGTTCCAAAGGTGTTGTCGACGATGAAGGGGATGCCGTGCTTGTGGGCGACGGCAGCCACACCTTCGAGGTTGAGCACATCGGAATTGGGATTGCCGAAGGTCTCGGCATATATTACTTTTGTGTTGGGCTGGATAGCGGCTTCGAGGGCTTCGAGGTCGTTTACATTAATAATGGTGTTGCTGATACCCTGCGTAGCCAGCGTGTGGGTAATCAGGTTGTAGGAACCGCCATAGAGATTGTCGGCAGCCACGATATGATCACCGGCCTGCGCGATATTTTGCAGGGCATAGGTGATGGCGGCGGCACCAGAGGCCACAGCCAGACCGGCCACACCTCCCTCAAGGGCAGCCACGCGATCCTCAAACACACCTTGTGTAGAATTGGTCAGACGACCGTAGATATTACCTGCATCGCGGAGACCGAAGCGGTCGGCAGCGTGCTGTGAGTTGTGGAACACATACGATGTGGTCTGGTAGATAGGCACGGCGCGGGCGTCGGTTGCGGGGTCAGCCTGTTCTTGGCCTACATGGAGTTGCAATGTCTCAAACTTGTAATTCTTTGTACTCATAATCTTATCCTTTCTTTTAATTTGTTAATGAATTGATTTCTGGGTGCAAAGGTACGGAGTTTGGAATTATTAACCAAATTTCTCTCGAAATTCAGAAGATACTCCTAAAATGTACAATGTCAAAAGCAGGATATTCCAAAGAGAACTTCAGACAGCCCCCCAAACAGAATAAAACACCAAAAAAAGATATAGGGACTCTACTTCAGTCTGTAAAACACGCCTATTGTGCCATAGACGGGATAAAGCGTCTGCTCTACGGTCTTGAAGTCGCCGGGGAAGATGCCTGTCAGTCCCCAGTTCAGGTCGGCTGACACACCCAGGCACTTGTAGACCCGCCAGTCGACACCAATACCAACGCCGAACTGCACGCCGCGCATGTCGTTGTCGAAGTCGTAGGTGGCCCATTCGCCTTCACGGTTGCCCATCAGAATCTTGGGACCCGTCGGACTGTCCTTGCGCAGGTAACCGTCGGAGGCGATGCCGCTGAACCCCTTGCTTAGGAGGAACGACACGTAGGGGCCGCCCTTTAACATCACCCGGTGGCTCAGCGTAAATGTAGCCTGTACGGGCACGGTGAGCATCCATTGTTTGACCTCCTGCTCGACGCGGCCCGTGAAAAGGCCCGACATCTTCTGGTCTCCCTTCACCACCTCCATAAAGTAAGCCTTGGTGGTGACAGTTGCTTTCATGCCTTTGTTCTCTAAGCGCAGACCCGTCATAATGCCCCACTGCCGGTTGAGCGGCAATATGGCGTCGAGACCCACCATGAACGACGGCGTCAGGCTGTAACTGTCGATGCTACGGATGGTCTCGGGCAACGGGATGGGCGTTGTACCGCCGATGCTGTAACCCATACGGGCTTTCAGTTGCAAACTGTCGAGCGTACCAGCCTCAGCGGGGCTGCTGATAAACAATGACGCTACTATAAATATAATGGTGTATGCGATGTTCCTTTTCATATCCTGTCCTCCCTGATTATTTTTCATACGACACTTCTACCTCGTCAATATAGAGGGTGCTGCCGACGGCACCTTCAAACTGGGCACCCCGCTTGCTCGACGAGAATACCAATGCCAGATTACATCCTTGGGCAGCAACAATATCATCAGGAGCATCCTTGCCTTCGAAGAACATCTCCCACTGTGTCCACGTGTCGGTAGCCGGCAACGAAGCCACACGTGCCACCTTGTACACCTGCGGGTTGTCCAGCAACTTGTCAAGGTCTTCCACAGCATGGCCGTCAAGGACGTAGCTTTCTCCCTTGTCGTCGGTGTTACGATAGAACACGGCATAGATGCTGGCCTCGTCCTTGCGGTCGGGATATTCTTTCATGTCCATGTCGGTGAACTTCTCGCCGGGCTTATACTTATACCAACCAGTGATGCGCACGGGCTCCTTGCTGTTGGGCACACCGAATTGTGTGGATTTCAGAGCGTCTGTCAAGACATAGTCAATCATAAATTTCCCTAAGAACAAGCTGCCGGCAGCGATGGGTTTCTTCATCCATTCACCCAAGGCACCAGCCGACTGAGTGTTCAGGCAAACGCCCCGTCCCACCTTGCCGTCGGGTGTGGAATAGACGGGGAACTCCTCCGGCTTTGAACCGTTCTTGGTGAGTGCCGACCCAGAATTACCCGTGGCCCAGCAGTAGGTCGGCCCATTGGCCGTCTGCTCATAGAAGATGTGCATCTCGTTGGTACCGCCGAGCATGGTTTGCTCCGTCTTTGTCTCCACCAGTTCGAAGCTGTACTTCTCTGCGGGTAGCGGTGCCTCCTGGAAAGCGACGTTGTACGTGCGCTTCCATTCGCCGTCCTCTGAGGTAACGGTGTAGACGACAGCACCTTTCGTAAAGTCCTGCATCGAGCCGTTGGCGGGTTCGATGGTAGCGCCGTCAGTAATCTTGAAGTTCAAGGGAATCTGCGTCGGAAGCGAGAGTAGCGACCGCACGGAGAAGACGATGTCCGTCTCCGCCGAACTGATTTCTTTACGCATTTCTGTTGTCTTGTAGAAGTTGTCTTCATACTCCTTGCCTTCTATCCACGCGCTTTCAATGTCGCATTCCTTATTCAGGGCCTCGTCCTTGATACATGAAGCCAAGCAGCAACAGCACACACCGATAATAATAATGTATTTTTTCATATATTTCTCTTTTTGCGCGGCAAAGGTACTCTTTTTTTGTGAATAATAATCGAAAAAATACAATAAAAATAATTAAATCACGACAGATCCTTATCGACCATGGATGCTACACAGGAGTCCGACCATACGTTTT